>JBDGVS010000366.1:0-3181 GCA_039585535.1 Gemmatimonadota bacterium
CTCTGTGCTCGACGTCGCGGCGAAGTACAAGAACGACCTTCTCTCCAACCGTTATCAGGCTGCCCGCGATGTCACAGAACAGCACCGCACGGGCCCGCCCTACGCCTTCTTCATCGCCCAGGATCAACGTGATCCGGTTGCCGCGGTCGAGATGCTGCGTCGTCTCGCATTCAACGGTATCGAGGTCTCGCAGCTGTCCCAGCCGGTGACCTTCGACGGGGTGACCCACCCGGCGGGCACCTGGGTGATTCCGATGGATCAGGCGAATGCGAACTTCGTGGGGCAGCTCTTCGCCGTGCAGGAGTATCCCGACCTTCGCGAGTATCCGGAGGGACCGCCGGAGCAGCCGTACGACGTCTCCGGCTGGACGCTTCCGTACCTCTTCGACGTGCGTGTGGTCGAGGCGCGGACGCCCCTGGGGGCCGATGTCCGCGGGTCGATGACCCCGCTCTCGGCCGAACCGCTGGCCTGGGACGCAGCCGGCGACGCACAGCCCTGGGATACACCGCCCGACGCGGGCTTCGACTCCCATCCGGTCGCTCGGGCGATCGTGCCGCCGGCGGGCAGTGTGCAGGGCGGGGGGAACGCGCTGGTTCTCGACCCGGCGGAGAACAACACGTACAAGGCCTTGAGCCGAGTGTGGGCTGCCGGCGGCCGTGTGCGCTTCTCGCCCGGCGTTGCATCGCCCGACTCCGGACAGGCGGGCGCGAGTGGTTCGTGGATCGTCGAAGGGGTCGGTGGATCACAGCGCCAGGCACTGATCGACGAGCTGCGGCTCCAGGCGGCGGCAGGTTCCGGTGATGGCCAGGACGTGGCCAAGCCGCGGATCGGTCTGTATCGGCCGTGGAGTGCTTCGATCGACGAGGGCTGGACGCGTTGGATCCTGGAGATGTACGAGGTGGACTTTGCGAGTCTCTACAACGCCGACGTGCGGGCCGGAGATCTCGCGTCTCGGTACGACGTGATCGTACTCGCCGACATGAGCTCGCGGGCCATCGTTCAGGGCTTCGCGAAGGGGTCTGTTCCGGCTCGGTACGAGGGCGGTATTGGCGCCGAAGGAATCCGCGAACTCGAAGCGTTCGTGCGCGGTGGCGGCACGCTCGTCACGATGAACTCGTCGAGCAACTTCGCCATCGACGAATTTCACCTGCCCGTGCGCGACGTCGTTCAGGGTGTCGCGGCCGAGGAGTACTTCGCGGACGGGGCCATCGTCGAAGTGCGCGTCGATCCTTCGCACCCCGTCATGAGCGGGATGCCGGAGCGAGCGAAGGTGTTCGTGGGAGGGAGCCCGGTGTTCGCGACAGAGGAAGGGTTCGAGGGTCACGTCTTCGCGAAGTATGCGGAGAACGGGTCACCGCTTTTGTCGGGATACTTCCTGGGAGAGGAACACGTGCAGGGGTATGCCGCCGCGGTAGAGGTCGAGCATGGTCTTGGGAGGGTCGTGATGCTGGGCATGAAGCCCCAGTGGCGCGGTCAGCCCTTCGGGACCTTCAAGGTTCTCTTCAATGCGGTGATGTACACCGCCCCCGTAGCGGCCTCGACTCCCGATAACGGCGCGTTCTGGACGGCGCCCGAAGCGGGGGACGACGACGAAGAGAGCGCTGCCTCTGAGGGTGGACGGTAGAGCTATCCTCTCGGACCTGAAACACTTCCGCCCCCGGACGGGGTAAGGCTCCACATGTATGCCATGACACCGTGGGTCCAGCGGATCCTGATTGCGAACGTCGTGATGTTCTTCGTCACGTCGACCAGCCCCGGGCTCGCCCGCGACCTGATGTTCTATCCACCGATCGCTTTCATGCGGCCGTGGACGGTTGTGACGTACATGTTCCTGCACGCGGGCTTCGGGCACCTCTTCTTCAATATGCTCGGCCTCTTCTTCTTCGGCCCGCGCCTCGAGGCGCGGATCGGCGGGAGTGCCTTTCTCAGACTGTACTTCCTCGCGGGGATCGGTGGTGCACTCTTCCAGACGGCGTTCGCTACCGCGGCCCCGATGGTGGGCGCCTCTGGTGCGGTGTACGCGGTGCTGGTCGGCTTCGCCTACTTCTATCCGCGTGAGACGATCCTCCTTTTTCCCATCCCGATCCCGATTCAGGCGTGGCTTCTGGTTACGGGCTACGTCGTAATGTCCCTCTATCAGGGCATCACGGGATCGGGCAGTGGCGTGGCACACTTCGCCCACCTCGGAGGTGCGGCGGTCGGCTTCACCTTCTTGAAGTGGTGGGAGTGGCGGCGTGGTGCCGGGAAGCGTGACTTCCAGAGCAAGATGTCGCCGAAGAGCAGTGGAAAAGGCTTTGTCGGCGAGCGTGTGGCCTTGGCTCGATGGAAGGGGATCTCGGTAGAGTCTTTGCACGAACTCAACCGCGACGAAGTGAAGCGCCTGCTCGACAAGGTGAACAAGGACGGCGCCGGGAGTCTGAGTGCCGCCGAGAGTTCCTTCCTCGATCGGATGGCGTCCCAATAGCCCTGGCCCGCAGGGCTGTGAGGGGCAGCACCGCGGGGAGGTGGTGAGCGCCGGCTCGATGGGCCATAGTCTCCCGTTGAGCTTCCGATCGCCCCTTCCCGGTACTCCAGGTAGACGACCTCTGGATGGAGCACCGATGATGGAAACCATGACGCGAACCGAGCAGACCCTGGACCAGCAGACCGCGAGGCTCGAGGAGCGACAGGCGCCCCTCGACCTGAGCGCGGAGGAGTTCGCCGAGATCGGGCACCGCCTGATCGACGACATCGCGTTACTGCTCGCGGGGATGCGAAACCGGCCGCTTACGTCGGGGGAGACCCCCGAGGAAATCCGCGAACTCCTCGGGGCGACGGCTCCGCTGCCCGAACACGGGTCGCCGGCCTCGGAGGTCGTCAGGGAAGCGACGGATCTCCTCGTGGACCACTCGCTCTACAACTCGCACCCCCGCTTCTTCGGGTACATCACCGCTCCGGCAGCGCCGATCGGGATCCTCGGTGACCTCCTGGCGGCGGCGAGCAACCCGAATGGCGGTGCCTGGAAGCTCTCCCCGATGGCCAGTGAGATGGAGGATCAGGCCATCCGCTGGATCGGAGATCTCGTAGGCTTTCCGGCCGGTGGCGATGGTGTCCTCACCAGCGGTGGGAACGTCGCGAACATGCTCGGCTTCTACGCCGCCCGTGCGGCCAAGGCCGGCTGGGATGTCCGACGCAGTGGAAC
>JBDGVS010000367.1:0-3181 GCA_039585535.1 Gemmatimonadota bacterium
ATCGCCCCGACCGCGAATACGAGGTCCATCTGTAGCATGAGTACGAGGCACATGACGGCCCCGATGAGGCTCAGATACCACTTCGATCGGAAGCTTGGCCGGTACGAGGGGCGCGCCGCAAAGTGCTCGAGAAAGGAGATCGCGCACAGGGCTCCGTACGTCACCATGAAGAACATGGACACGATCCGGGCGACCATATCGACGTTGCCCAGCAGGACGAAGACGATCGCGATCGCCGAGGTCACGATCGTCGCGTTGCGAGGCTCGTTGGCGTCCCCGATACCGGCCGCGACAAAGCGGTTCATGCGCGGACGGGGCACGACAGCATCGGCGCCCAGAGCCTGCAGGGTACGCGGAGCCACAAGGATCGACCCGATCGCGGAAGAGATCGTGGCACACGCCAGGCCGATCGGGATGATGGGTCCCCAGATCGCGATCCGACTCATGATCAGGTAGTCGGAGCCCAACGTCTCGGCGTCTACCGACACCGCAAGCTTGGCCACGACGAGAAAGTAGATCACCATCCCCACCAGAGTGGCCGACATGATACCCAGCGGGATCGACCGACGTGGCTGGGCGAGGTCTCCTGACAGCCCGACACCCGCCGTCATCCCCGTGAACGCCGGGAAGACGATGGCGAAGACGAGCATGAACGAGTCGGGATCCCCGAGATCGGAGAACAAACTGACCGTCTCCGGGCGAAGCTCGGGAGGCCCGGAGCCGAGGAAGAACATCACGAGCGAGACGCCCAGCACGCTCGCGACGACCCAGAGTGCCTTCACACCCAGGTCGGCCCCCTTCCGCAGAACCACAGCGATCAGCAGGAGCATCGCGGGAAGGGAGACGAACCGCGGATCGAAGGGGATGCCCATCCGAGTCTCGAAGGCCGGCGCCAGCGGCTGAAACGCCTCGGCAAACGCGATCATGTAAAAGGCGACAGAAATCGCCTGAGACATGTACAGGCTGACCCCGATGGCCCCGCCGATCGTCGTCCCGAACGAGCGCGAGATGATGAAGTATTCGCCGCCGCCCTCGACTCTCCGATTGGTCGCGATCTCCGCGATTGCCAGAGCCGTGGGCACGGTGACCATGTGCCCAAGCAGAATAATGAGCACACCCCCCGCCAGCCCCGTATGCCCGACCGCGTACCCGAAGCGTAGAAACATGACCGCACCGAGAATCGTGCTGATGCTGGCCAGAAAGACCGGAGCGGTACCGAAGCCGTGTCCCTGGGGCTGGCCTTCGGACGGGGCAGCCGAGGCGTCAGCCACTCTTACTCTTCCTGCTCCACCACTCGTCGGGGCTCGTGCGCTCACCGGGCACGAAGGTGTCCGCCAGTTTGAGCGCCAACTTCCGTAGTCGGGTGCCCGCGAGCCAGCGCCACGCCTTGGCCACGGTGCCCGAGAAGTCTCGGTTGTAGGGGCACACACGCACGCAGATCGAGCAGTCGGAATTCTGATTCGACCAGAAGCGAAAACAGCGCTCGGCATCGACCGACCACTTCCGAACCCCGACCAGATTCGAGCGGTTGTACACCTCGTCGGACGGAGGCCCATCGGGAATCGCATTGACGGGGCATGCATTCGCACACCGCCTGCACGTCTCGCAGAACTCCTTCACTCCGAAGCTTTTCGGTCGGTCGTGCGTGAGGGGCAGGTCGGTGAAGATCTTCCCGATGCGAACACGAGGACCGAACTCCTCGGTGATCAACAGGCCGAGACGGCCATACTCTCCGAGTCCGGCCTTGATCGCATAGGGTACGGCGAGCGCGGTGTCGTTCATCGTGGCGACGGCGCGGTAGCCGAGATTCTGGATGTACTGGGCGAGGCCGAGCAGCACCAACGTGTCGTACGAGTAACCCACGCCGGTAGCAGTACCGCTCAGCGCCGACGGCACCGTATCGAGGAGATCCTTCTTCATCTCCTGCGCGATCACGATCACGTGGGGGAGGTCCGTGGGTAGTTCCTGCTCCTTCTCGGTCTCGCCAAGTCGCGAATACGCATGCGTGTAGACCCAGCGCTCATCGTATCCCGTGATCCCGACGAGATCCGCCCCGAAGACCTCTGCGACGTGCTTGATCTCACGACTCATATCCTCAGGCGAGTCGACGGGAACGCGGTCCTCGGGACCCGGACGATGCACCGTGAACGGATCCAGGAATCCCTCACGGCGATTCTCGTTCTCTTTCAGCTCCGCGAAGATGTCGGGCAGATGCCAGGAGGCATTCCTCAGCGCGTAATCCTTCTGCCGAAAGCCCTCTGCGGTCTTCCACTTCTTCAGCGGCGTACGGTACGTCTCGAAAAAGCGGTCGGTCCGCTCAGAGTGAACGGCCGAATCCCAGAACGCCCGCGAGTAGATGTCGTTCTTCTGACTGAATCGCTCGAAGTGCTCGAGGACGTCGAAGTCCGCCTCGGCGTCGGACGCACCGGGGTCGGCAGCGCGCGGTTGCTCCCGTGCAGTCATGCGTCATCCTCCCAGATCATGCGCAGGTATCGCTCCGGCGCCTGTAGAAAGTCTCGCACAAGCGCGACCGACTCCACCTCCTCGAAGGCAATCGGTCGCACAGGAGGGTCGTCGAAGCTCAGGATTCGCGCACCCGGCGTGGCCATCAGGATCGGCGAGTGTGTTGCGATGACGAACTGCGCCCCGGTGTTCAGCGCGGCACGGATCATCGCCAGAAAGCCGAGCTGGCTCTGCGGCGACAAGGCGGCCTCGGGCTCGTCGAGAAGAAAGAGCCCCCCGGGTGACAGCCTCTGCTGAAAGAGGTTGAGGAAGGCTTCTCCGTGAGATCGAGCGTCCGGGTCTCGGCCGTACCGCTGCTCCATTGCACCGATGGAGGCCCGATGAGGCCCCTGGGCCAGAACGCGGGCGTGATTTGAGGCCTGAGCGAAGTCTCGATCGATACGCTCGAGCTCGCGTTCATGCTCCACGCGCTGGACGGCGAGCTGCTTCTGGAAGCCGAAGAAGTCCTCGGCACGGAGGAAGAAGCCCCTCCGGGTCCGTCCCCTCCACGTGAGACGGAACTGACGGGCCAGCCGCCGCTGCGGCTCGAGCGTGGGGTCTGATGCAGGCCGTGCCGACCCGACCGCCGGCAGTTGGGTCGCGATGGCCAGTGACTCGAGAAACGTCGACTTGCCGGTGCCGTTCTCTCCCACAAGGACCGTGACCGGAGCAGCGAGAT
>JBDGVS010000368.1:0-3165 GCA_039585535.1 Gemmatimonadota bacterium
GTGAATCCCGAGCGTGAGTGTGCGCGACAGACGTTCTTGCTCCTCCAGAACGCCGCCTTCACACAGGTTGCGGAGTTCGCCGACGGCCGTGTTCAGCTCGTCGGCCTGACGGTCCGAGAGGGAGCGCCCGTCGCCGGAAAGACGATCCGGGAGCTGCGGGAACACTTCTCCGGCGACTACCACTACGTCACGGCAGCCATCGTTCGGAACGGCAAGACATCGATCCCCAAGCCCGACTCCACGATCGAAGCCGGCGATCTGATCTACCTGATCGCCCCGACGACTGAGATCGAGGAGATTCCGCCTCTGGCCGGATACGATCGTTTCGAACTCAAGAGGGTGATGATCGCCGGCGGGAGTGCCGAAGGTGAGTTCATCGCAGAGCTGCTCGAGCAGAACGGTGTCGAGTGCACCATACTGGATCGGGATCGCCGACGTTGCGTCGAGTTGGCCGAGGCACTGCCCCGCTCGCTCGTGCTCCATGCCGACGCGACCGACCTCGAGTTGCTCGAAATGGAGGGAGTCAGTGGCGTGGACGGCTACGTCGCAGCCACGGGTAACGATGAAACGAACCTCCTTTCGAGCCTCCTCGCCAAGGAGGCCGGCGCCCGAAAGGTTCTCAGTCTGGTGCACAAGTTCGAGTATCTGAAGCTCGTGCCCGCGGTCGGGGTGGACGCTTCGGTGTCTCCTCGAATCGCCGCAGTGAATGCCATTCTGAGGCGCGTTCGGCGGGGCCGCGTCATGACGGTCGCCTCACTCTCCGGCATCGAAGCGGAGGCGATCGAGTTCGTCGTGGGCCCGACGTCCCGGATTGCGGGCAAGGCGATACGCGATGTCGCGTTCCCGAAGGAGGGCGTGATCGGAACGATCCTCCGCGGTGACGAGATTATTCTCCCCCGAGGCGGGGACGTGCTTCAGCCGGGCGACGATGTGATCGTCTTCGCGATGCCCGAGGCCATCCCGGAGATCGAGACGCTCTTCGACTAATGTCTCTCCGGAAAGTCTTCAACGTCGTCGGCCTGCTTCAGGTCTTCGTCGCCCTCGCGATGGCCGCCACCGGAGTGGTCGCGCTGGGATACGGTGACGGTGACGGTGCCGCCTTCTTCGTCTCGGCGGCCATCACCTTCGTCGCCGGCTGGGCGATCTATCTGTCGACCCGATTCGACGAAGACGTAACCACCCGAGAAGGCTTCGCGATCGTCACGATGGCGTGGACAGCGACGGCCGTCTTCGGCTCGCTACCCTACCTCGTCTCGGGCGTCCTCGACTCACCTATGGCTGCCGTATTCGAGGCCATGTCGGGCTTCACCACTACCGGCGCGACAGTCTTCTCGGATATCGAGTCGCTGCCACACGGCATCCTGTTGTGGCGTTCGATGACACACTGGATCGGCGGGATGGGCATCATCGTGCTCGTGATCGCGGTGCTGCCCTACCTCGGTGTGGGTGGAATGCAGCTGTTTCGAGCCGAGGTGCCGGGCCCGACCCCGGAGCGCCTTCGGCCACGCATCACACAGACGGCGAAGCTTCTCTGGCTCGTCTACTTCGGCCTGACCGCCATCCTGACCTTGCTGTACCTCGCCGGGGGGATGGGGCCCTTCGACGCGGTGAACCACTCGTTCTCTACGATGGCTACCGGTGGATTCAGTACGAGCAACACGTCCATGGCCGAGATGTCACCCTTCATTCAGTGGGTGACGATGGTCTTCATGTATCTCGCGGGCATTAACTATGCCCTGCACTTCCGGGCGGCGACGGGGCGTCCCCCGTACCTCCAGGACGAAGAGTGGCGTTTCTTCACCGGGGTGCTCCTCTTCGCCGCGCTCGCGGTCACAGGGTTGAACGTGCTTTCCGGGACCAATGGCGGTCTCGAGCCGGCTCTACGGGACGGGCTCTTCCAGGTTCTCGCCATCACGACCACCACCGGATACGTCAGCGCCGACTACGAGCTGTGGGTACCCGGCGCGCAGATGGTCCTCTTCGCCCTCTTCTTCGTCGGCGGGATGGCGGGTAGTACGAGCGGAGGGGTGAAGACCCTCCGCGTCATGCTCCTCCTGAAGGCCGTGGGCAATGAATTGCGGAGGCATTTGCACCCCCGGGCCGTCCTCGTCTCGCGGATCGACAACAAGCCGGTGAAGGCCGAGGTCGCGGCACGGGTCGTGGGCTTCGTAATCCTCTACTCACTCCTCTGCCTGGCGGGTGCCATGGCGTTGGCACTGACCGGTATCGATCCGCTCACGGCGATCGGTGGCAGCATCGCCTCCGTGGGGAACGTCGGTCCCGCGTTTGCGAGTCTCGGCCCCACCGACAACTACGGGTGGGTGTCCTCGCCGGGTCTTGGAGTTCTGACCTTCCTGATGCTGGTCGGTCGCCTGGAGATCTACACCGTGGTGCTGCTCTTTCACCCCGAACTATGGAAAGCGCGCGGCGCCTTCCACTAGCGGGCGGCGGCGCGGAGCTTCTCGATCTCGCTCTGCGTGAGTGCCCGCCACTGCCCACCAGCCAGAGAACCGAGCCGGACCGGACCGAATCGGATCCGTCGCAGGCGGAGAACAGGATGACCCACCGCCGACATCATGCCGCGCACCTCACGCTTCCGACCTTCCGTGATCACGAGCGTCAGCGTCGAATGGACCTCTCCGGCTGACTTCACCTCCACACTCTTCGGGCGGGCGGGTCCATCGTCGAGTTCGACGCCAGCGAGCAGCCGACGCCACACTTCCGACGTCACCAACCCGGCTACCTCGAGCCAGTACTCGCGCTCCAGCTCGCCACTCGGATGCAGGAGTGCGTTTGCGACATCGCCCTCGTTTGTGAGCAGGAGGAGTCCCTCCGCATCTCGGTCGAGACGTCCGACGTAGCGAAGCCCGGCCATATCGTCGGGAAGCTCATCGTAGATGGTCTGCCCTCCGTGGGGATCCCGGCGTGTGGTCAGGATGCCAGGCGGCTTGTGGTACGCCGCCCAACGAGTCGCGACCTGCCCCACCGGCGCCCCGTCCAGCGTGACATGATCCACTCCGGGCACGACCCGCACACCGAGTTCGGTAACCACGGCCCCGTTCACCGTCACGCGACCCGCCAGCATGAGGCGCTCAGCCTCGCGACGCGACGCCGCACCGGCCTGCGACAAGTACTTCTGCAGGCGAATCGGGTCTCCGTTCACAC
>JBDGVS010000369.1:0-3163 GCA_039585535.1 Gemmatimonadota bacterium
CTGGTCAGCGACCCACTGAGGCCCATCTCGAGCTCGACGCCTGGCATGCCGGCGAGGGTCCGACGAACCAGATCTCGCGCCCACTCCTCGGAGCCGATGTCGAACGCCCCCGCGAGAGCAGACCCCGCGGCATCCGGCGCCGGCGAGCCCACGGTCCCTCCGACCAAATCCTCCCAACTCACGTTTTCCGAAACCCAACGCATTCTTGCTTCGATGCGCTCTCCATCGCGTACCAGTGAGAACTGATTCTCCCCCGCACCCAGATCGAGGATTCCCCCGAACGCATCGATCGCAACTCTCGGAAGGTTCACCCCCGACATGCTCAGCGAGACAGAATCCCGAACGACCGAGGTGGTGTGGTCCAGGACCGCGCCGAGCGAGAGACCGGTCGGACCCACGACCCCGTCCTCTCTCCCAATCGTGATCTCCATCGGCAATCCAACGAGCGCCGGCGCGGAGGTGAGGCTTCTGAGACGCGCCGTGTACTCGCCCGCGAATGCCCCGGCCCCATCGAGAATGACCCCGAGATCACCTTCCTGAAGCAGGAAGTCAGGATACTCGGCGCCTTCCCGGAAATCGTACGTGGTACCGTCCGCGCGGGCACGAGACGGCCCCGGGCGATTGCGGGGATCGAGGCCCGGCGGCAAGAACTTCTCCGCGGCCTGGGCCCAATACAGGGCCGGCTTCAACCAGGACAGAGCGGTACTTCCGAAGAGTGCTGGCGAGATGGTGGGTGCATCGAGTGAAGGCACATTGAGCAGACTGCGACCGTACGCGAAGTCCTGAGCTCTCAGCTCACTGATCAAATCCTCGCTCACCGCCAGCGTAGAGAGGCCGTCCCGCACCGACTGCTCGAGGGCCGAGACCTCTCCCTGGATCCCTGTCAGCGCATCCAGTGACGCTCGGCCGTCCCGGACGAGTCCGGGCACCTGCAACGCGCTCAGTGGCGTCAATCGAAAGCTCTCGAGCCGCTCAACGACCGCTTCAATGGAGTCGATCCTCGGGCGCGGATCGAGCAACTGGATACGGGCCTCCCAATCAGTCCGCAGCGAGTCGGCGTTACGGACCAGCCCCTGGGCGTAGCGAACCGTCGCCAGGCTATCCGGGTCGAGCGCCTCGGTCCGGACCACAGCCCCACCGAGCCCTTCGAGACTCAGCTCCGGGATCTCGATCGCGTCGGCCCACGCGTCCACTTCCGAGAAGAGGGTGCGTGCCGCAGGATCCGGATTCTCGATCGCGCCGGAGACCGCACGCTCGGTTCCGAAGCGCACTCCCGTGACCACGAGCCGCTCAACGATGACCTTCTTCTGCAACAGCGGTTCGAGCATGAGGTCTCCGACGATCTCCTCCGCTTCGAAGAGGTTCGTCATCGGCGCGTTCGGGTTCGTCACCTGAAGCCCGGTCAGGCGGACACTCCCTTCCGAGGGGCGCACATCGGCGGATTCGAGCTCGACGAGCGCGCCGATGAGCGCAGTGGCAGTCTGCTCGACGCCACGCTCCACCAGCCTGTCGGCAAACAGCCACCACACGCCGATCGTGAGAAGAACGAAGCCTGCGAAGACGGCCAATCCCGGCGGTCTCAGGATCCGACTCTTCTTCCGCTTCGGACGGGCCGGACTCGCGCCTGCCGCCCCGCGGTCCTGGTCGTCCGTGGACACCTCGTCCCGGTCGCTCACGACATCCTCGGCCTGAACAGGCGGTAGGCACTGTAGAGCTTGGAAGCCCGAAGCGCCTTGAAGACCTTCGCGTCTTTGTACCGCTCGTAAATCGTCCTGCGATACCAGGCCACGCCAAAGCGAGCGATGAAGAAGATCGGAACCACGCCCACGATCCAGGAGACCACGCTCCCCACGACGATGGTATTCGTCGGGTTACCAAGCGCGACGACCGGCGTGTTGTAGAGCGCGATCCAGAGCGGGCGCAGCGCCGACGTCTCCGCCAGAAGCGTCGTCCCTACCGAGTGGAAGAGTGGGTCGAGCAGGAATCCCACCGGCGTGAAGATCAGCCAGCCGAGCGTCGCACCGGGCACGGAGACGCGAAAGAACATGATCACGCCGACGATCAGCAGATTGTGCAGACTGATGAGTGGCGTGAGGCCGAGACACGCTCCGAACGCGATCCCGGCAGCGACCTGGCCGGGGGTGCCCTCGGAATTGAGTGCCTTCACCAGGTTCTGGATGAATTTGACGATCCAGTACACGTCCGACTCTCCCGGGTTACCGCAATGTCCGCCGCAGATCCTGCCACAGCGTGTCGTTTCCGTACGCCATTGGGAAGAGGGCGATCCCTCCCAGTCCCTGTGCACGGACGAACGCGTACTTGGCACGAAGGCTAGTCGCGTCGTCGAACCACCCCTGAACCCAGCCGTCGGCTGTTTCGAAGGCATACCATGGGACGTCGCTCGTTGGATCGCGCTGCACACCGTGCTCCTCGCCACGATCCAGTGCACGGGGTTCTCCCGGGAGTAGCTCCGGGGGGCCGGCGTAGGGAACGGTTCGTCCCTCACCGCGCGTGGCGGCTCCCATCTCTCCCGAGACTACGGGCCACTCGTAACCGTAGAGGGGGACGGCCATGACGAGTTTGCGCCGAGGCACCCCGAAGGCGTCGAAGCGAGCGACCACCGTCTCCCAGTTCAGGCGCCCCCAGCCCGTCGTGGCCCCCACCGGGCCCGCACTCGCACTACCGGAGCTGTGATAGTCATAGCCCTGGATCACGAGGTAATCCGCCAGTCGACCCAGAGCCTGTTCGTTGTAGACGTCATCGTCGTCAAAGGCGAGCGTGAAGGCGGAAAGCGACTTCCCCGGGAAGCGACGATCGATCTCGTCGGCGAGTGCCGCGACGTACGCGGTGAAGCCATCGCGGACAGAGGACGACACGGGCTGGAAGACCTCGAAATCCAGGTGCACACCCGCCAGAGTCGAATCCGCGACCAGCAGTCCGACCGTAGACTCGACCAGGCGTTCGATACGAGCTGCGTCGGAGAAGAGGAGCTGGAACGCCTCGGGGTCATGCATGGACACAGTCGGCACGACCTGCACGCCGGCCGCGAGCGCCTGGTCTCGCATCTCGGACCACTCTCCCGGCCATCCACGACGGTCCATCAGCTCTCCGTCGGCACCCGCCTCCGTCTCGAAGAAGAAGAGTTCGTCCAACACGTCGAAGG
>JBDGVS010000370.1:0-3161 GCA_039585535.1 Gemmatimonadota bacterium
CGAGGCACGCTTCGGGTGGGAGCCGCTGGCCGAGGTGCCGAAGCCCGAGCCGCGTCCCGTGCACACCGGGCCGCTGGTGCGGCGGCTGTTCCCCAAGCCCATTCGGCTCACCGATCACCAGCGGCACGAACCCGAGGGCTGGCTCATCGCGGGGATTGAAGACGGGCCGGTCGACGAGCTCGTGGGGCCGCACGTCGTGTCGGGCGGATGGTGGCGGCGCGAGGTGCACCGCGAGTACCACTACGTCCGCACGCGGACGGGGCGGTGGCTGTGGACGTATCGGGATCGGAAGCGAAGGGCTTGGTTTTTGCAGGGGGAGGTGGAGTGAGTATCGATGATCGAACCGACGTGATCACCCCACCAGGTTTCGCCGCCACTGCTCCGATGTACGCCACACCGCTTTTACCGGTGTCCAGCTCGCCGCCGCCGTCGGGATGAGGAACTCTGCGTAGAACTCCAAGTTGTCCAAGTGGGAGCTGCTTACGGTTCCCGTGAAGCGCAGCTCACGTAACGGCTCCACACTCGACAGATGTTGGGTTGTCCTGCTCGGGTCTGGGTGGGGCGGTGAACGGTTCGCCCGTTTGGTAGGGTCATGGCGACAACGGGCGACGGAACTGGACACCGAATCGATACGACTTTCCGACTAATTGTCGTAACGTAATATTCAGAAAGCACGTACGTGGATTTACCTGGGCTGAGTCCCGGGCGCTTGAGCTCGTTCATCATGCGGGCGGTGGCTCGGCGGAAAGCGCACTAGACTCAATCCTTGCCCGGTCCGAACCCGCGTGGTTCATGGAGGGCGCCGAAGAGCAGACCGAACTCATCCGGAAGCAGATGCAGGAACGCGATGGCAAAAACGAACAGGAGGCTCTCGACAGCCTCCTGGTGGTGGAGGTTCCCATGTGGGTACGCACAGCACTTGGCCTGGTGACGCTGGTCGCCGTGGTCGCTCCGAACGCACGCGCCTTCGAACTCAGTGCGGACATGCGCTGGCGGACGGAGAGCAACCGCATCGCACTGAGTGGTGAGAGCAGCGTGCTCTCGAGCGGGGATCGGATGATCCTCGAGGGGCTCCACCTCCTGCGCACCCGCGTGAACGTGAAGGCGACGAACGAGGGTGGCTCGAGCATTTTCGTACAGATCCAGGATTCTCGCGTGGTGGGCGAGCCCTCGTCCGGCGGGATCAGCCAGGACGATGAGCTGGGGATCCAGCAGGCATTCCTCTCCGTACCCCTCTTCGACGGCGCCGCGCTTCATGCGGGCCGGCAAGTCCTGGCATTCGGTGATCAGCGCATCATCGGCGCGGTGGGATGGTCGAACGTCGGACGTACGTTCGACGGCGTGCGGCTCACCCACATGAAGGGTAAGAGGCGCGTCGATGCGTTCTACATGAAACTGGCCGAGCGGCGCTCGGGCACGGGTCGCGACGACGATCTCTGGGGTGTGTACGCGGCCCTGAACCCGGTGGATCTGTTTGGGATCGTGGAGTATGACGCCGACAAGACGGACGAAGGCGATCGCGAACTCGTCCGGGCCACGATCGGCGCCCACGCGAAGGGCACGCCGGTTTCGAACCTCCAGGCCGAGGCCACGGCCGCGTACCAGGCGGGTCGCGCGGGCGAGACCGATCTCGCGGCGTTTCTCCTTCGGGGCGAGCTCGCGTTCGTACCGAACGGGAACGTGTCGCGCAGCGCGGTGGGTGTCGATTACTCCTCGGGGGACGATCCCGACAGCGACGATTACGAGGCCTTCGCGAACTCCTTCTACACCGGTCACAAGTTCCGCGGGTACATGGATCAGTTCCTGGCCTCGAACCGCGAGGGACTTCTCGACCTCTTCGCCTTGCAGAAGGTGACGATCGGCGAAGACTGGGGACTCACCGCAATCGCCCACCTCTTCCGCACCGTCGAGTCGTTCCAGGGCATGTCGGATGACGAAGCGCACACGCTCGGCTTCGAGCTGGACGGTATCGTGAGCGGACCGGCCCGAGGCGGCGTGAACGTCGTCGCCGGCGGCTCGGTGTTCTTCCCCACCGACGAGTGGAAGGAAGAAACCGACCCCGAACTGTGGGGCTTCGTGCAGCTGATGGTGAAGGCGAAGTAACCGACGGGAGTCTGCGGGACGCTCCGATGCGCAATAGAGGCCCCGAACCTCGCGAGAGCGACGGCAAACAAACCAGCCAGCATGGACAGCCTCGAGAAGGGGCGCCTCCTTGGGATGTGCTGAAACACGGCATGTCGCACGGTTCTAACATGACTTGGAAAAGCGGTTACGGACGAGGTAAGCCGCTGATAACAGAGCCGTTGCTGTGTAGGTGGACCCGTACGGGATTGTTCGGATATCGATATCCAAGGCGGCGTCCGTACGATTCTCATGTCGGAAGGAGAGGAGGGTAATCAGTGAGACAACCGACGGTTTGGGATCCCTTCCGAGAGCTCGAAGAGATGTCTAACCGGTTGGACAGGGTCTTTGATGATCGCGACGGCCGCCGCGGGCTGGATAGACGCGAGAGCTTGGCAGCCACTGACTGGTCGCCCGCCGACGACATCGAGGAAACAGCCGAACAGAACAGGCTCTAGATCGAGCTCCCGGAAGTGGAGCACAAGGACGTCACCATCACCCTTGACGGCGGCGTTCTTTCCATCCGCGGAGAGTGCGAAAGAGAAAGGAACACTCCGATCGTCGCGTGCTCCCGGATGACGTCGATCCCAAAGGCGTTCGCGCCGAGTTCAAGAACGGCATACTCGACGTGAAGCTCCACAAATCACCGGCGATAACGCCGAAGGCCATTGAGGTAGAGGTGGAGTAGTCGAGACGTTCCGAACCAGATCGATTCAGAGGCCGCTGACACTCCGCGCGAGTTCAGCGGCCTCGTTGATTCGCGCGAATTGAGCGGCGGAATTGGGCCGCAAGGGGGCAACTTGGGATACGCGATTCTGCGTATAGAACGACACCACGCGTAGACCGATAATGCTTAGTGGACAAGGGAAACGGGGTGACACAACCCACTGACCCGCCTCAAACAAAGTGTCGTAAAAAAGGCACTTTACGGAGGCAGTCCCGAGGGCCGGGACGAAGCGACAAGGGTCGCTTCAACCGCCTGAAGCGAATGACAGAGAGAAACCCGGAGCGCAATCGCCCGAGGTTTTAAGGCACCTTCC
>JBDGVS010000371.1:0-3161 GCA_039585535.1 Gemmatimonadota bacterium
GGGCGTGATGGTTCGCTCGGTGCTGACCGGTCGAATGGGACGCGTGATCATCCCCGTCCAGGAAGCTCCGACGACCGACCGCACCCCGATGGAGCAGCGATTCTCCGGGTGGTACGTGACGGGCACGCATGGCTCGATGATCCATGGGGGCAACGTGTACTCCGAACAGGAGTCTCACGAACTCGACCTGGGACAGCGCTCACAGTACCTCGACAACTTCGACTTCTCGGCCGGTAGCAACGTCACCGACCTCACCGATCGCTTCGACACGAGCATCTACCTTTCGGAGCACTCGGACATCGTGGCGCTACTCGTGCTCTCCCATCAGACGCGGGTGCATAATTTGATTACGCTCGCGCACGAGCAGACCCGAAGAGCGCTGCGCGAGCAGGATGCCGCCCGCATCACCCGGGGCCTCGAGATCGCGGAAGGCGAGCTTCTCCCGACGACGGAGGTCGCAATCTACAGCGTGGTCGATCGCCTCGTACGGGAAATGCTCTTCTCCGGCGCCCTTCCCCTGGAAAGCCCGGTGGAAGGCACGTCAGGCTTCACCGAAGAGTTCGCGCAACGTGGCCCCTTCGATGCGCAGGGCAGGACGCTTCGACAGTTCCAGCTGAATGATCGGCTCTTCGAGTACCCGCTGAGCTATCTGATCTACACGGACGCGTTCGACGCGCTGCCCGACATCACGAGACGTCGAGCCTACGTCCGTATCGACGAGATTCTTCGCGGAGATGACGCTAGTGGTGACTTCGCGCACCTCGATGCTCCGACCCGTCAGGCGATCCGAGAGATCCTGGTGGCTACGAAGCCTGAATTCGAGGCCGCGCTGCACTGACCCCGGATCCCACAGCGCTCAATCGTCGAGCGCCTGTACGTCCACATGCGGAACGCCGTCCTGGTCGATCGTTACGCGTACGGCCCACGGCTGACAGCAGACCTCGCAGTCCTCCACGTACTCCTGCGACACCCCTCCAGACGCGTCGAGCATCATTTCGACGCTCTCGCCGCAGTATGGACAGTACACGATGGTCGCCTCGGCGAGTTCTGCACTGAACTCGTCCTCTTCTACCTCGTCATTCGCGCTGCCGAACAAGTCGAACATGGGGTCTCCTACCCTTGAATCACTGTGCCTGCTCGCCCCGCCACCATCTCGTCCAACTGACCGAGTGCGCCGATAACGGCCAGCCGGCCGGTCTCCTCCGCAAATTCACACGCGGCTTCCACCTTGGGGCCAATCGAGCCCAGCGGAAGATCCAGCCCTCTCATGACCGCAGGACTCGCCCGCTCGATCATGCGCTGATCTTCGGTGCCCCAGTCCAGAAACACGCCGTCGACGTCGGTAGCCAGCACAAGGCAGTCGGCATCGAGCTGTCGAGCGAGGAGTGAACTCGCTCGATCTTTGTCGATGACCACCTCGGCACCCCCGAGCGTTCCGTCCGGCTTGTACATCGTGGGAATACCACCGCCCCCAGCGCAGATCACGATCGTGCCCTTCTCGAGAAGCCACTCGATCGGGCGATGTTCGAAGATGCGCATTGGTAGCGGAGAAGGCACGACTCTTCTCCACCCCGACTCGTCTGGCGCGATCGTCCACCCCCGGTCCGCCGCGAGCCGGCGAGCTTCGACCTCACTGTAGGTCGGCCCGATGGGCTTCGTGGGATTCGAAAACGCAGGGTCGTCGGGATCGACCTCGACCATGGTGAGAATCGTGGCGAGGGGCTTCTCGAATGGCAGGACGTTTCCCAGCTCTTGCTGGATCACGTACCCGATCCATCCCTCAGTCTCGGCCCCGAGCACGTCGAGCCCCACCGGCTCGCCGTCGTCGAAGTGGGAGGCCTGGAGAGCGAGCAGGCCCACCTGGGGTCCATTCCCATGCGTAATCACCAACTCGTGTTCGAGCGCCAGTGGGGTGAGCGCTCGGACCGCTTCTCGAACGTTCGCCCGCTGGGCGGATGCCGTCATCGGCTCGCCCCGCCGCAGGAGCGCGTTTCCACCAAGCGCCGCGACGATCCTCACCCGAGTCGGCCTGCCTCGGCCAACGCCACGTTCACCGAGCGGCGAGCGTCGCGACGAGAATCGACTTGATCGTATGCAGTCGGTTCTCGGCCTGGTCGAAGACGACCGAGTTGGAGGACTCGAAGACATCCTCCGTCACCTCGAGTCCCTCCAGCCCGAACTTCTGAAAGATCTCTTCGCCGACCTTGGTGTCACGGTTATGGAACGCCGGGAGGCAGTGCATGAATTTGGCGTCGGCCTTCCCGGTCGCCCTCATGACTTCGGCGTCGACCTGATACGCGCGCAGCAGGTCGATGCGCTCGGCCCAGACCGACTCCGGCTCGCCCATCGACACCCAGACGTCGGTGTGCACGAAGTCGGCGCCGGTCACCCCCGCGGCCACGTCTTCGGTCAGCGTGATCGCACCCCCAGTCTCAGCGGCGAGCACCCTGCAGCGGTCGACGAGCTCCGCATCCGGCCACAACGCCCGCGGCGCCACGATCCGGAAATCCATCCCGAAGAGGGCGCCGCCCACCATGAGTGAATTGCCCATGTTGAAGCGTGCGTCACCCAGGTAGGCGAACGCCGTGTCGCCGAGCTGGCGAGGAGAGTGCTCTCGCATCGTGAGCACATCGGCGAGGATCTGCGTCGGATGGAACTCGTCGGTCAGCCCGTTCCACACGGGGACTCCGGCATACTTTGCCAACTCCTCGACTGTGGTCTGCGCGAAGCCGCGGTATTCGATTCCGTCGAACATCCGGCCCAGTACTCGGGCCGTGTCCTTCATCGTCTCTTTCTGACCGATCTGCGTTCCTGTCGATCCCAGGTAGACGGTGTGCGCCCCCTGATCATATGCCGCGATCTCGAAGGAGCATCGAGTCCGCGTCGACGCCTTCTCGAAGATGAGCGCGATGTTCTTCCCCTGAAGTCGCGGCGACTCGGTGCCGAGGCGCTTGGCCTGCTTCAAGTCCGCGGAAAGGTCGAGAAGGTGCAAAGCCTCCTCAGGTGTGAAGTCCAGAAGCTTGAGAAAGCTCCGACCCCGAAGGTCGACAGTCATGAAAGGAGTCCGGCAGAGCGTTGGAGAGAGTACATGTTCTGGCGCGGGGCGGGACCGCTCAGACAGGATCCCGCAGCAGCGGGCAGGTCATACAATGTCCGCCACC
>JBDGVS010000372.1:0-3154 GCA_039585535.1 Gemmatimonadota bacterium
TCGAGCGACTGACCGATACCATGGGTGTGCCGGATCGGATCGTTGCTGTTGGCGCTCTCCTCGCTCCCCGCCATAACGACCGGCAGCTCTCCGGCGATCCCCGTCATCATTTCGATGTCGTCGAGTCCGGTCGGCGAAACGGCCTTGAGGCGCA
Source organism: Gemmatimonadota bacterium (assembly GCA_039585535.1). GTDB lineage: Bacteria > Gemmatimonadota > Gemmatimonadetes > Longimicrobiales > Gaopeijiaceae > UBA2589. Next base: position 155 of record JBDGVS010000372.1, read on the forward strand.
GTGCCTCGTCGACCCACTTGAGTCCGGCCAGCTTCAGGAGCCCACCGACCTCGTTCTCGGTTGCGCCCTGGAAGACCGGGGTCTTCGACTCGAAGCCGAGCACGCGGCCCGCCCACCCGAGATGGGTCTCGAGAATCTGTCCCACATTCATGCGGGACGGCACGCCGAGCGGGTTGAGGACGATCTCTACCGGAGTCCCGTCGGGAAGGAACGGCATCTCCTCCTCCGGCACGATCCGGGCGATGATGCCCTTGTTTCCGTGTCGGCCGGCCATCTTGTCGCCAACGGAGATCTTGCGCTTCTCCGCGACATAGACCTTCACCAGCTGAACGACACCTGGCGGCAGCTCATCGGGCTGGAAGACCTTGTCGATCTGTTCTTCGGTCTTTTCCTTGACCCGCTGAACACGACCGTCGGCCTCGTCGATGATCCGACGGACACGCTCGCTCGCTTCACCGTTCTGAACTTTGAACGTCGACAGGTCGACCCTGCGGAAGTCGATCTCGTCGATCGTCGCCTTGCTCAACTTGGTGCCCTCGTCGAGCACAGGCTCGACGGTGCCCTTCTTGAGCATCAGCGCTACGGTCTGACGCTGCAGTGCCTCGCGGAGCTCTTCGTCCCTCGCTCCCTGGATGCGGAGAATCTCTTCCCGCTCCAATGTCCGGAGGTCACCGATCTTGACGCCGTGCTCCTTCTCCAGAAGCGGATCATCGATCCGGCGGCTGAAGATCTTCACGTCGATGATGGTGCCCGTCATACCGGGGGATACGCGGAGCGACGAGTCCTTCACGTCCTTGGCCTTCTCACCGAAGATCGCGGTGAGGAGCTTCTCCTCCGGAGACAGCTCCGTCTCGCCCTTCGGCGTGATCTTTCCGACCAGAATGTCGCCGGCCTTCACCCGCGCACCTACGCGGACAATGCCACGCTCATCCAGATCCACGAGGCTCTCTTCGGCCACGTTTGGAATCTCACGCGTGATCTCTTCCATGCCGCGCTTGGTGTCGCGGACGTGGAGTTCGAGCTCCTGGATATGGATCGACGTGAAGACGTCATCCTTCACCAGCTTCTCGCTGATGACGATGGCATCCTCGAAGTTCGAGCCATACCACGGCATGAAGGCCACGAGAACGTTGCGACCGAGCGCCAGCTCACCGGCGTCCGTGCTCGGACCGTCGGCAATGATGTCTCCCGGCTGGACCTCTTCCCCGATCGTCACCAACGGACGCTGGTTGATCGCGGTGTCCTGGTTGGTCCGCCAGTATTTGCGCAGGCGGTACCGATCGAACTGGGCAAGCTTCGCCAGAGGCTGATCGGCGCCCGTCGCGGCAGAACCGGTATCGACCGTGATCTCGTCGGCGGTCACGTGTGCAACGGTGCCACCGCGGCGCGCCGTGATGACGGCTCCAGAGTCCGAAGCCACCTTCGCTTCGAGTCCGGTGCCCACCAACGGTGCGTCGGTATAAAGGAGGGGGACTGCCTGACGCTGCATGTTCGAGCCCATGAGCGCGCGGTTGGCGTCATCGTGCTCGAGGAAGGGAATCAGCGCCGCCGCCACCGAGACCAGCTGGTCCGGCGCGACGTCCATGTAGTCGATGTCATCCGGACGCAGAAGCGGGAAATCGCCTCGGGCACGGCAGAGCACGAAGTCGTTCTCGAAGTTGCCCTTGTCGTCGAGCGGCGCATTGGCCTGCGCGATGCGAGCCTCTTCCTCTTCGTTGGCACTGAGCCACTCGATCTCGTTCGTGACCTTGCCCTTCTTCACCTTCCGGTAGGGCGTCTCGACGAAGCCGAGGTCGTTGATACGTGCGTACGTCGTGAGAGACGTGATGAGCCCGATGTTCGGGCCCTCAGGCGTCTCGATCGGGCACATCCGTCCGTAGTGCGAATAGTGCACATCTCGCACCTCGAAGCCCGCGCGCTCACGTGTAAGACCACCCGGTCCAAGCGCCGAAAGTCGACGCTTATGCGTCATCTCGGCAAGCGGATTCGTCTGATCCATGAACTGGGACAGCTGACTGGATCCGAAGAACGCCTGGATGACCGCGGAGACTGTCCGGGCGTTCACCAGGTCGTCGATGTTGATCTTCTCGGGATCCGTGTTGATCGACATCCGCTCCTTCACCAGGCGCGCCATACGACTGAGGCCGACGCTGAACTGGTTGGCGATGAGTTCGCCCACGGTGCGGACCCGGCGGTTACCGAGGTGATCGATATCGTCGGTAAAGCCGCGCCCCTCATTCAGCTCGATGAGGTGCCCGATGATGGACACGAAGTCGGTCTTCGTGAGGACCGTCTCGCTACGCGGGACGTCCACTCCGAGCCGCTGGTTGATCTTGTACCGACCCACTCGGCCGAGATCGTAGCGTTTCGGGTTGAAGAAGACGCGCTCGAGAGCTTCGCGCGCCGTCTCGATGTTTGGTGCCTCACCGGGGCGAAGGAGCGAGTAGATGGCGCTGAGCGCCTCTCCCTCGTTCTCGGTGGGGTCCTTCTTGATCGTGTTCTTGATCATCGGGCTCTCGCCGCGTGACGTCTCACGATCGGACTTGTAGATCTTGATCTTCTTGACGCCGAGGCGCTCGAGGATCTCGATGACTTCTTCTTCGATCTCCTCACCGTTGTCGATCAGGATCTCGCCGGTCTCAGGATCGACGAACTCCTGAGCGATGACCTTGCCGGTGATCTCGAGCTTCTTCTCGTCGTCGAGCTTCCCGAGTTTGACCTCGGCAACGTCGTAGTAGAGCTGGAAGATCTCTGCGTCGCTGCTGTATCCCAGCGCGCGAAGAAGCGCCGTCGCCGGGAACTTCTTCTTCTTGTCGATGTGGACGTAGCAGATGTCGTTGATGTCGAGCGTGAACTCGACCCACGAACCACGGAAGGGGATGATGCGCGAGCTGTAGAGCTTCGTGCCATTCGGATGGATGTTCTCCTCGAAGACGCACCCGGGCGAACGGTGGAGCTGGCTCACAACGACGCGCTCGGCCCCGTTGATGATGAACGTGC
>JBDGVS010000373.1:0-3149 GCA_039585535.1 Gemmatimonadota bacterium
CTGGCCGACGACGTGAAGCACGAGCGCCCGGTCGCCCTGAAGGTGCTCAAGCCCGAGCTGGCGGCCGTCGTGGGGGCCGAACGCTTTCTGGCCGAGATCAAGACCACGGCCAACCTGCAGCACCCTCACATCCTCCCCCTCTTCGATTCCGGAGAGGCGGACAGCTTCCTCTTCTACGTGATGCCGTACGTGGAAGGTGAGACGCTGCGTGAGCTCCTCGACCAGCAAAAGCAGCTCTCCGTAGACGAAGCGGTGCGCATCGCCACGGCGGTGGCTAATGCGCTGCATGCCGCTCACCAGGCGGGTGTGGTTCATCGGGACATCAAGCCCGCCAACATCCTGCTCGGCCGAGGTGAGCCGCTGGTCGCCGACTTCGGAATCGCGCTGGCCGTGGGTGCGGCGGGAGGCAGTCGGCTGACCGAAACCGGTCTCAGCGTCGGGACGCCGTACTACATGAGCCCGGAACAGGCGACGGGTGACCAGGGGGTGGGGCCGGCGAGCGACATGTTCGCGCTGGGATGCGTCCTCTACGAGATGCTCGTCGGGGAGCCTCCGTACCAGGGCAGCACGGCACAGGCCGTCCTCGGAAGGATCATTCAAGGGGAGCGGAGGTCGGTTCGCGAGGCCCGGCCCGCCGTCCCCGCGCACGTGGACGCCGCGATACGTCGGTCTCTGGAGAACGTGCCTGCGGACCGGTTCCCAGATTTACGCGAGTTCGCCAGCGCGCTTGCCGATCCGACGTTCCGTCACGGAGATCCGGACGAGGCCGCGTCCGTTGGAGCGGCCGGCCCCTGGAAGGCTGTGAGCGCCGCACTCGCAGCGCTCGTCGTCCTGTTGGGTGGGTGGGGCGTTCTGGCCTCCACGCGGTCGGCGCCGCCCATGGCGATCGAACGCTATGGGACGCCCTTCCTCGAGGAGCAGGAGCCGCTGGGGACGGGCGGCGGCAACTTCATCCTGGCACCGGATGGCTCCCTGACCGTCTATGTCGGGCCGGGAGAGGGGGGTGGCATCCAGCTCTGGGTCCGGCGCTGGTCCGACCTGCAGGCCCAGCCGATCCGTGGAACCGAAGGTGCCCGCGGGCCCTTCGTCTCCCCGGACGGTACCGAGGTTGCGTTCGACCGCGGCGGAGAGATCCATGCTGTACCGATCGCCGGGGGTCCAGTCCGTACTCTGACCACCGGCATCATCCCGCGCTGGGGCGACGACGGCTACATATACGCGCGTCTCGGCGCGGTCGGCGCCGTCCGTGTTCCGGAGACCGGTGGCGTCACGGACACCATTTCCAAGCTGACGGGAAGCGAACAGAACCACTTCGTCGCGGACGTCCTGCCCGGCGGGCGCACGGCCCTCATCATGGTCATCGATGCATCGGGCGATCAGGAGGTGCGGACGCTCGATCTCGAGAGCGGGGAGATGACGTATCTCCTCACCGCCGAATGGGCGCAATACGCCGAGTCCGGGCACCTCCTCTACCAGTTCGACGGCTCGCTGCTGGCGACGCCGTTCGATGTCGGCGCCGCGGAGGTCACGGGTCCGTCGGTCTCGATGCTCACCGGTGTGCTGTCCTACTCGATGGCGCGCACCGGACGGCTGCTCTACTCGGTCGGGACGTCGAGCGGGCCCAACCGCCAGCTCGTCTGGGTGACGCGAGACGGAGAGGTCACGGCCGTCGACCCCGACTGGACCTTTGCGCGCGGCGACGACAACCTGAGCTGGAGGATCTCTCCCGACGGCACCCGGGTGGTGCTGCGTGAGATGATGGACGACTCGTACGACTTGTGGGTCAAGGAGCTCGACGACGGCCCGCGCTCACGACTCACCTTCGACGAGGCCGGTGAGTACTACCCGCAGTGGACGCCCGATGGAGAGAGCGTCACCTACGTCTCCGGGACCCCGACCACCCTCGATGTCTACACGAGAAGGGCCGACGGAACCGGCGAGCCGGAGGAGCTCCTCGATACCGACCTCAGCTTCGCTCAGGCGTTTTACAGCGAGGACCGCGAGTGGATGTTCCTGCGCACGACGACGGGGGCAGGGAACGTCTTCGGTCGGGACATCTACGCGATGCGGGTCGGAGTGGACACGGAGCCCCGCCCGCTCATCGCCGAGGAATACGACGAGATGCTGCCGATCCTCTCTCCGGACGGTCGCTGGCTCGCGTACGCATCGAACGAGACGGGGCGCTTCGAGATCTACGTCCGCCCCTTCCCGAACGTCGATTCGGGCCGGTGGCAGGTCTCGACCCGGGGTGGCAATGGTCCACGCTGGACGGCTGCCGGGGACGAGATCTTCTTCGCCGACCAGAACAACAACATGGTGGTCGCGCGCGTGGACGGATCCGGGAGCGCATTTTCGGTGGAGAGCCCTCGCATCCTCTTTTCCGTCACCAGTGACTTCGAGACGGGCGACCTCTCCGTGCCGTACGACGTCCATCCCGACGGGAGCCGTGTGATGATGGCCAGGATCGTGCGTGACGAAGCGACCGTCGCCGAAGGACTCCCGGACTTCGTTCTGGTGAACAACTTCGGTCAGGCGCTGAGGGAGAGTACTTCGCGCTAGCGCACGTAGCGGGGGCCGCTACTCCCCGGACGTCGACTCCTCAGGCGCCAGCGGCTCCACCGGCTGAAATCGCCCCGCCTGACTCAGATCCCGCCGCCCCTCGAAGCGGTTGAAGCTCGACGGCAGATGAATCGCACCGAGGTCGCCGAAGTTCACGTCGGCCCAGGCGGCCTGTTCGATCGAGGTCGTGAGGAGGCAGTGGCGCGCTGCTTCCCCGTCCTCGTCTTCGGTTCGGTGAAAGACCGACGCGACGACGCAGTCCACGCCGGGGAGGAGGTGGTAGATCTCACCTGCCAGCCGGAAGACCGATGCGTGCACGAACCGGACGTATGCCCGCTGTCGCTGCCGCTCGCCGATGCCGCGGATGAGGACCTGCAGCCGCTCGTCCGAGACCCCGGCCGACTCGGTCGGAAGGTCTTGGGGGCCCGGAATCAGGATGTCGAGCCAGACGGTGCGGTCGCGGACCTCGAGCGATACCTCGGTCTCGAAGGGCCACTCCATCGTCGGGAGGTGGAGACAGAGGAAGTCCTCCACGGCCTTCGGGTCTCCTTCATGCGCCTCCGCGAACCGGGCCCCGCGTGCCTCCTCGG
>JBDGVS010000374.1:0-3141 GCA_039585535.1 Gemmatimonadota bacterium
GCACCATCCGGTCGCGTGACACGTCGCGCCCTCTCTTCGCCGAACTCGGACTCATCAGCAGCCATGCGCCGTGGACCCCGATCCTTCCGGTCCTCGACGACTGGGACTCGATCGGGGACGGATCGGTGTTCCTTGAGTGGGAGAACGCCGGGCAGGCTCCGCGGGACCTCTGGCGGGACACCGACCGGGTACGAGAGCACTACGCGATGTCCGTCGAGTATGCGGTGCATGCGATGGCTGCGTACGCTGAGCGGTATGTGGACGATCGGACGATCCTGATCGTTCTCGGCGACCATCAGCCGGCGCCACTGGTGACGGGTGACGACGCCTCGTGGGAGGTGCCCGTGCACGTCATCAGCGCCGACGCGGACGTCCTGGCTCCCTTCCTCGACTGGGGATTCGTCGACGGTGTGTGGCCCAACGTCGAAGGAGAGGTGCTCGGGATGGATTACTTCCGCTCGTGGTTCGTCGAGGCGTACAGCGGCGATGGGTGAGTGGCTCGGGCTTCTGCGTTCGTTCCTCGTTTATTGGCGGCCCGGTCGCCAGCGAGGGCTGCGCGATTTGTATGCGCCATTCGTGGACAAGGGCGATCTCGTGTTCGACATCGGCGCTCATCTGGGAGATCGGTCCGTGGCATTCGCTGGTCTCGGCGCCCGTGTGGTGGCGTGTGAGCCACAACCCGCGATCGCCTATTGGCTGCGGCAGGTGGTCCGGAGTCACCCCCGAATCACGGTCCGGCCCGAAGCCGTGGGCCGGGAGCCGGGGACCGCGCGCCTGGCCGTAAGTCGACGCACCCCGACCGTCTCGACGCTGTCTGCTCGTTGGCAACAGAGGGTCGCCGAGGGCAATCCCGGCTTCGAGTCGGTGCGCTGGGATCGGTCGGTCGACGTGCAGGTCACGACGCTCGATGCTCTGATCGAGGAGTTCGGCATGCCGCGCTTCTGCAAAATCGACGTCGAAGGACACGAGCCGGAGGTGCTCGCGGGACTCAGTCACGCGGTTCCGGCGGTGTCGGTCGAGTTCGTCTCGGGCGACCTGTCGGGGACCATCGCGTGCGTTCGGCGACTGGACCAGCTCGGCGACTACGAATTCAATGTGGTTCTCGGGGAGGGGCGCACCTTCCACTGGCCCCGATGGCAGGAGCCCGAAACCGTCATTGTCTGGCTCGGGGAAGGCGCCGAAGGTGTGTCGTCAGGGGATGTCTATGCTCGTCTGTCTGGAGCGGGGGAATGAGACACGTGGTGATTCTTCCTCTCGCGGCCACCGAGCAGCACGGTCCACACCTCCCACTCTCCACCGACGTGGACATCGGGCACGGGATTCTCGCTGCGGCGCTGGCGTCTCTTCCGGAGGAGCAGAGGCCGACCGTGCTCCCTATGGTCGAGATCGGGGCGAGCGAGGAGCATCGCTCCTTCCCGGGCACCCAGAGCGTGACGTCTCACGAACTCGTGGACCACATCGTGCGGACCGGGGTCGAGGTGGCCGAGGGCGGGTGCCGCCGGATGATTCTGGCGAATAGCCACGGGGGGAATCGTTTTGCGATGGAGGAGGCCGGACTCCGGCTTCGGCGGGAGATGGGCATGCTGGTCGTGAAGGCGAGCTGGTTCCGCTTCGATCGCCCGACAGACGTCCACTTCCCCGAGGTCGAATGGAAGCACGGGCTGCATGGCGGTGCGGTCGAGACCGCGATGATGTCGCACCTCCATCCGGACCGCGTTCGCGACGAGGCCATCGCCGACTTCCCGTCGCTCGGGATCGAGCTCGCGAACGATCTTCGCCGTTTGGAGCCCGAGGGTCAGGCGTCGTTCGCCTGGCTGGCCGAGGATCTGCACCCGAGTGGGGTCACCGGAGATGCTCGCCTGGCGACATCCGGTCTCGGAGCCCTTCTGATCGCACACTACGCAAAGGCGCTGGCCGACGTGATCCTCGATACGTGGGACTTCCCCCTGGATCGCCTCGCAGGAGGCCATCAGGAGTCGGAGGTGGAGCCGTCGTGAACACGCCCTCGGATGAGTCGGCAGTCCTCGGTGAGGCTGAAGCCTGGGCCGTCGTGCGAGCGGTTCGGGCCGGGGGCGTCGAGGCCTCGGTGCACGTTGGCGCGGACGGCAGCTGGGAGACGTCGCGGGAGGTGTCGGACGAGGCGCGAGATCTCTTCGATATCTACCTGCCGCTCGCGTGCCGGTCATCGCTCGTGGTCGGTCAGCTCGGGCAGAGCCTCGACGGCCGGATCGCGACGGAAACCGGTGCATCACACTACGTCACGGGGCCGGAGGATATTCGCCGCCTCCACCGGCTGCGTGCGCTGGTCGACGCGGTGATCGTCGGCGGCGGGACGGTGTCTGCGGACGACCCTCGGCTCACCGTACGGGAGGTGGAGGGAGATAATCCCGTTCGTGTGATCATCGATCCCGAAGCCCGCCTCGATCCTCAGCGCAGGGTCTTTCTCGACGGTGAAGCTCGGACCGTGCTCGTTCGCCGAGCGCCGCCGGAGCTGACGCGGGCGCGCTCGTTCGGCGACGAGATCGCGGTGCCCTCGCTGGGCGAAGGTCTGCTCGACCTGCATGAACTCATCCATGCCCTGGCAGAGCAGGGGCTCCGCCGGGTGCTGGTGGAGGGGGGCGGCATCACCGTGTCTCGCTTCCTCGCAGCCGGACTACTCGATCGTCTGCACATCGCGGTCGCCCCCATGATCATCGGATCGGGGAGGCCGTCGATTACGCTGGATCCGATTCGGAGTTTGAGTGAGGCGCTCCGTCCACCGGTCCGGCACTATCGCCTGGGCGATGACCTTCTGTTCGACTTCGACCTCTCCCGAGGCCACCGATGAGGACGAGGGCGCCGGGCATCGTGGAGACGAGCACCAGCAGCCCGTAGGTGACGGAGATCGCGACCCCGTCTTCCGGGGTGAGACCGACGGCGCCCCAGAGCGCTGCAGCCGCTACCTCGCGCACGCCCCAGCCGGCGACGCTCACGGGAAGGAGCATTGTCATCAGCACCGGAGCCACGAGCGGGGCGAGGAGCGCCGCCGGCGTCGTGTCGTGAATCGCGCGCGCGCCGATGAGGTAGATCGTGATGTACGTGCCGACGACGAAGATCGCCGTCGCGGCCTGCAGGGGCAGGGCCTCACGATGAAGCACGGCG
>JBDGVS010000375.1:0-3138 GCA_039585535.1 Gemmatimonadota bacterium
CTTCGACGCCCCGCGGGCCGAAACCGCCCGGGATCAACAGGCCGTCGAAGTCGTCGAGCCGATCGAGCCCCTCTCCGCCCTCGAATGACTCGGAGAGCAGCCATTCGATCGTGACCTTCACGTCGTTCGCGATGCCCCCGTGAATCAACGCCTCCTGGACCGACTTATAGGCATCGACGAGCTCGGTGTACTTCCCGACAACCGCGATACGGGCCTCTCCGGAAGCCGGGTGCTGCACCCGTCGGACCATATCGGTCCAGCTCGTCAGGTCCGGCTCCGGGAGCCCGTGGATCCCGAGGCGCTCGAGGACCACGTCATCGGCTTTTTGCCGCTTCAGCGCGAGCGGCACCTCGTAAATCGTCGAAAGGTCGGGCGATTCCAGGACTGCGTTCGTTTCGACGTTCGTGAAGAGAGCAATCTTTCGTTTGATCTCTTTCGAGAGCGGCTGTTCGGCCCGGCAGATCAGGATGTCCGGCTGGATTCCGATCTCCATGAGCTCGCGCACGGAGTGCTGCGTTGGCTTCGTCTTGAGCTCGCCAGCGGCCGCGAGGTACGGTACCAGGGTGAGGTGCACGAAGATCGCGTTCTCCCGGCCCACATCCGCGCGGAACTGCCTGATCGCCTCCAGGAACGGGAGCGATTCGATATCACCCACGGTCCCGCCGATCTCCGTGATCACGACGTCGTTGTCATCGGAGAGACGACTGATGGCGGCCTTGATCTCGTCCGTGATGTGCGGGATCACCTGAACCGTCGAGCCCAGGTAGTCCCCCCGACGCTCCTTGTCGATCACGGTCTGGTAGATCCGGCCTGTCGTGATGTTGTTGTTCTGGGAGAGCGATTCGTCGATGAATCGCTCGTAATGGCCGAGGTCCAGGTCCGTCTCGGCCCCGTCATCGGTGACGAAGACCTCCCCGTGCTGATAGGGCGAGAGCGTCCCAGGGTCCACGTTGATGTACGGATCGAACTTCTGGAGGGTAACCCGCAGGCCTCGTTCCTTGAGGAGGCGCCCGATCGAGGCGGCGGCGATCCCCTTCCCGAGTGAGGAAACGACTCCGCCAGTGACGAAGATGTACTTGGTGGGTCGGTCTTCCGAAGCGGTCATGATGTCCGTCATGCGAGGGTGGGGGCGCTCAATTCGGTGAGTTTCGCTTCCATGAGTACTGCATCTGCGGGGGTGTCCACTCCACGTTCTGCAGCTCCGACGACGGCGACGCCGATGCGGAGTCCGGCTTCGAGTGGGCGGAGCTGTTCAAGCATCTCGAGTCGCTCGAGTGGTGATGGCGAACGTGCGACCCAGTCGGCGAGCGCGTCACGGGTGTAGGCATAGAGACCGATGTGCCGCAGGAACGGCTCGTGCTCGAGCTCGAACGGAGTGGGCCTCTCGTCTCTTTTGTGCGGGATCGCCGCCCTGGAGAAGTATAGGGCTTGTCCGGTGCCCGACCGCACGACCTTCACGACCGATGGCTCGTTCCGGGCCTCTTCGGTCAGGATGGGCGTCGCACACGTCCCGATCTGCCATCCACCGTCACGGACGAGTTCGATCGCAGCCGCCAGATGGGATTCCTCCAGGAGCGGCTCATCCCCCTGCACGTTGGCGATGTAGTCGAAATCCCGGAACTCCGAACGACTCGCCACTTCCGCGACGCGGTCAGTGCCCGAGGGGTGGTCCGGCGAGGTCAACTGCACCGGCGCGCCCATCGCCCGACAAACGTCGGCGACCTCGGGCGAGTCGGTAGCCACAACGGCATGATCCAGGACGGACATGGTCTTCACACGCCTCCAGACCCACTCGATCAGCGGTCTACCGAGAAGCGGGTAGAGGGGTTTTTGGGGGAGGCGAGTCGACGCGAGCCGGGCTGGCACGATGCCGAGAACCCGGCCGCTCACAGCGCGGAACCGAGGCGCGGGAGACGGAGCGTAAAAACAAAATTCACGCCGTGAAACCTACGGGACGTGAGCATGGAGGGTCAACCGGAGATGGCGACGAAATTCTGGATAATCCGCGTGCCGTACTCTCCGAACAGAGATTCGGGGTGGAACTGGACCCCCCAGAGTGGGAGCGTCCTGTGGCGTACCGCCTGTACTTCGCCCTCGTCGGCGGAATCGGCGCTCCAGGCCACGGGCTCCAGCACGTCGGGAAGCGCGGCGACATCCGTGACCAGAGAGTGGTACCGTGCCACCTCGAACGTTGACGGTACGCCCTGAAACAGGATGTCCCCCGAATGCCGGACCCGCCCGATCTTGCCGTGCATCGCTCGCCGAGCCCGCACGGTCCGGCCACCGAATGCCTCTCCGAGGCTCTGGTGTCCCAGACAAACGCCGAGCATCGGGATGCCCAGTTTGCCCACGCTTCGAAAGACGTCCACACTGACTCCGGCATCGGCTGGCGCACACGGGCCGGGAGAGACGACGACCCGTGCAGGCGCCATGGCGATCACTTCCTGGACGGTGCGCTCGTCGTTGCGAATGACCACCGGTGCCGCACCCAGAGTCCCGAGTATCTGCACCAGATTGAAGGTGAACGAGTCGTAGTTGTCGATAACGAGGAGCACACGTTTGCCGGTAAGTGAAGAGAGTCGGGATCTGGACCGTATTCTCGCGTGTAGGTCCGGGAGCGCCCACCCCGTCGACTTGCCGCATTCGCGCCGGTAACCTCGAGGAGTCTCGATCGTGTACACACGCTGCCTCCTCTGTTCGACCCCCTTCGAGGGGAATGAACAGCTCGAGCACGTGCCCCTCGGGCGGCGTCTCGCATACGACGCTGGACGCGGGCGACTGTGGGCGGTGTGCCGATCGTGTCGTCGATGGTCTCTCATGCCCATCGAGGACCGGTGGGAGGCGCTCGAGGAGCTCGAGAAGCTCACCGCCGACAAGGCCAGCCTCCTCTCCCAGACGGACAACATCGCCCTCCTGCGGAGCGGGCACCTCGAGGTCGTGCGTGTGGGCAAGGCCGAGCTGACGGAAGAGGCGTGGTGGCGATACGGCAGAGAGCTGGCGGCGCGTCGTCAGAACTGGAACAAGCTCGGCGTGGCCGGCACCGTAGCGGCCGGGGCGGTCGTAGCCGGCGGGTGGGCGGCGGGCGGCGTCTCCATGCTGGGGATCTGGCTGATCATGAGCCACGGAGGCGAGACAGTG
>JBDGVS010000376.1:0-3138 GCA_039585535.1 Gemmatimonadota bacterium
CTGGCTCCCACACCGGATCTGCACAACGCACCCGACCCAGTCGATCCTCTTCGAGTTCGACAGGAGACAGCTCGAAGACGACGTCGATATCCTCGGCGTCGAACGAGAGCCTCCGCAGATAGCGGTTCCGGGCATAGTCCTCGACACCGGACACGACGCGGGCCGCACCGATGGCGATCGACAGCTCCTCCGGGACCGTGCGGGCTTCCGGCAGACCGTCACGGTCCTGAATGAATACGTCGGCGCCCTCGTCTACGATCTCGATGATGCCCGTCTCCGTCAGCCGCTCGCTGAGTCCGTCCTGGTCTCGTTGCGGCAGGGCCGGATCGATACGCACCCGAAGTGCGAGGTCGCCGTACGTGCGCTGGGTCACGAACGCCCAGGCGCCAGCCCGATCCGGCGTGAGTCCACCGTCCTCGACCTCCGCCACCGCGCGCAGCGATGTGGCCTCGACGACCCTGAGCCTGGCCAGCTCGGGCGCTTCGCCGGGGCGAGGCGTTCCGAGAGGGTACACCGCCAACCGTGTTCCGGCGTTCAGCCCGAGGAGGGTGCCACCATCGAGAAAGACTCCGTCGTCGTCGATGGAGTCCACGACGATATACGGAAACTGCTGCGTGAGGCGGTTCGAGAAGACCTGCGCATCCGCCGTTCCTTCCATCTGCGGCGTCTGAGTCACCTTCCCACTCAACGCCTGTGTAAGCCCGGCGAAGAGCGCTCGATACGTGGTCCCCGGAGCAGCCTCCGGGAGTGTGCGCGCGATCGCGTACGACAGTGAACCCACCTTGGTCTTCCCGTCTACGTCGAAGGTCTCGAACGCCACCTGACGTTGGCTTGCTGCGCTGAAGACCACATACGAGCCGAGTTCTTCCTCTCCTCCGCCCCGCGTCCGCACCCCGACGGCCTCTTCCATCCCGGTGCCATTCGCGGCCTCGTCGACGGGACCAGACGATCGAGCGGGCGGGCCGAGCGGCGTGGCCGACCCTCGGGCAGGGAGGTCGGTGTTGCCCCGCGTCGCCGTTCCCGAATGGCAGGCGTCAATCAGCAGGGTCACGTTCCCGTCCCGCCCCACCTGCCGTCGCAACTCGAGGACGAAGGCTCCGACTTCGTCGTCGCGAAAGTGGAGCGAGCCGTCATACCCCTCGTAGAAGTCGTCGGGAGCGCCATACGGGACGAGGACTTCGTCGTACCCGTCGACTTCGTCGTCGTCCTCTGGGTTGTTGTTGGTGATTCGGTGACCATGGCCGGAGTAGTGGACCACCACCACGTCGCCGGTGTCCGTCGCGCGCACGAGGTCTCGCAACGCGCTCCGAATGCCTTCGACGTCCGCATCTCCGTCCTGAATGACGCGAATGTCTGCGGGGTCGAAGCCCTGACGCTCGAGCGCGGACTGCACCAGCGGTATGTCGTTCTTGGCGTTGAGTGTGCGATAGCCGCGCAGCTCTTCGCCCGTCTCCGGGTGGCGCGGTGGCGGACCGTAGTCCGAGATCGCAATGATCAGCGCACGCTTGCCGCCGTCTCGATGATCGCCTTCTGGAGTCGATCCGGAGAGACACAGCAACAGGAGTACGATGGCTCCGGGCCAGCTGGAGCGCCGAATCCGTTGACTCGAGGCTATCAATCGCGTGCGTTCAGGGGGACGGCGACCAGGAAATCTCGGCTCTCGGCCCGAGCATCGCAACGAAACAGCGCGGCAGCCAGCCGATCAGCTCCAGAAGTCGCTGAGCACCCCGGCGAAGTTGCCGCCGAGAATCAGCCGGATGTCGTCGTCGGAGTCCCCGCGCCGGATCAAGGCGTCCGTAAGGTCGAAAACACCTTTCGGATGATCGAGCCCGTCGATGTGCACGTACCCGTCGTCAGTGAAGTACGCGTTGTACCGCTCGAAATTCGCCTGACCGGAAGGACCGACGGCCTGACCGGGCGGGACTCGCGGGCTACCGTAGCCCTCTATGTCGAGATCCGACCCGATCCCGACGTGCTCCACACCCACCAGCTGGGCTACATGGTCGAAGTGGTCCACGATGCGTTTCCCTGATCGTTGCGGGGGGCAGGTCGGCCTCCGGAGCCGAGCGATCCCAAAAGGCCCGAATGTCCTCGCCGCCTACCCGACCCGCAACCAATCAGGTCCGAATCGTCAGATGAAGACGACCTGGGCGCCCTCGGCCTTCTCCCAGAAGTCCATCGCCGTCAGGCTCTCTTTCACCTGCGGTACGAGGTCGTCCTGTGCGACGTCGAACATCTCCATCGCCAGCTGGCACGAATACATCTCGGCCCCGGCCTCATCGAGGATCTCGAGTAGCTCCGGAATGTCCGGGATATCGAGATTCTCCATCTTCTTCTTCATCATCATGGTCGCGAGCGCTTCCATGCCCGGAAGCCCCATGACCGCGTGAGGCATCGGGCTGGAAGGATTTCCGAGCATTTCCGCGTGCAGATGCTCGACCTTCGACTTGGTGACGACATCGAGGCCCCAGAAGGTGAAGAAGATCATGGCGTCCATCCCCATCATGCGGGCGGCGTTCGCCATGATCAGGCCAGGGTAGGCCATGTCGAGGCTGCCCTTGGAGCAGATGATCGCGACTCTGCGCGCGACTTCCTGCTCCTTGGTCTCGACGGCACCTGCCGTCGCGCCTGGATCCACGTTCTCAGCCGTGTCCGGCGTCGTTTGTTGCTCGGTCATGGTGGTCATCAGATGCATCCTTTGGGTTTGGGGAGGCCGGACACCTTCGACGCCAGGATCCCCGGGCCCTTCGGGAAGAGCGCGTAGATCTCTTTGGTCGAGATCCCGGTGCCTTTGGTGATGCGGCGCACGGTGGGAGGCGTACCCTTGACCTCGTTGTCGGCCCGGCAGAAGTCGATCACCTGCCAGTGCTTCTCCGTGAGCGGGTCGATCCCGTTGTCTCGGGCGATCACTTCGGCGATCTCGCGGGTCCACTGTGTGGCGTCCGTCATGAAGCCCTCTCCGTCCAGTTCCACGGGGACTCCGGCAATGGTTGCAGTGCTCATCGTGTTCTCCTTGGCTTACGCGGCCTCAGGGACCGCGGAGGTTTCCTTGCCCTTCATCGACAGCTGCGCCTGCACCAGCGGGATCTCCCGTCCGGCCAGCAGCTGGTTCCAGTAGACCCACCGGAAGGCCAGCTT
>JBDGVS010000377.1:0-3137 GCA_039585535.1 Gemmatimonadota bacterium
CAGCACAATCTGGTTCGCTCTCACGCCTCGGGGATGGGAGATCCGCTGGATCAAGCATCGGTAAGGGCGCTCATGCTGTTGCGAGCCAACGCGTTAGCTCGTGGTGTCTCAGGTTGTCGGCCATGTCTGGTAGATCGGCTGCTTGCGCTGCTCGAAGCGGGCATTCACCCACGGGTGCCGGAGTTCGGCTCCGTGGGCGCGAGCGGCGATCTGGCTCCGCTCGCCCATGTGGCATTGACGCTCCTGGGAGAAGGGGAAGCGGAGCGAAACGGCGTCATGGGTCCATCCGGCCCGTTCCTGGCAGATGCTGGAATCGAGCCTCTGAGACTCGAAGCGAAAGAAGGACTCGCCCTTATTAACGGGACCCAGGCCACGACGGGGCTCGGCATCCTTGCCCTCCTCGCCGCAGAGCGTGTCCTGGGGACGGCCGAGGTGGCCGCCGCGATGTCCCTCGACGCGTTGCTGGGAACCCCCGAGGCCTTCCGAGCCGAGATTCACGAGGCGCGGCCCCACGTGGGGCAAAAGAGGTCGGCCGCGGTTCTCCGGAGCCTCCTGGAAGGCTCGGAGATCCGCGAGTCCCACCGAGACGGTGATCCGCGGGTGCAGGACGCCTACGCGCTTCGCTGCATCCCACAGGTGCACGGAGCGGCGCGACACGCCCTCGTCTATGTGCGTGGAATCCTGGAGACCGAAGCCAACAGCGCTACGGACAACCCGCTCGTGTTTCCCGAGGCCAACGTGGTGGTGAGCGGGGGGAACTTCCACGCACAGATCGTCTCGCAGGCGCTGGATCTCCTTGCGATCGCGGTGACGGATCTGGCGGCCATCTCCGAGCGAAGGGTCGAACGGTTGCTGAACCCGGATCTCTCGATGGGACTTCCCGCCTTTCTGGCGGCGCATCCCGGCCTCGAGAGCGGCTTCATGATCGCCCAGGTCACCGTCGTGGATCTTCTCTCGGAGATGCGGATCCTGGCCCACCCCGCATCCGTCGATTCCGTGACCACCAGTGCGAATCAGGAAGACCACGTCTCGATGGGACTCACTGCCGCCAGAAAGGCTCTCAGGACGGTCGGCTGCCTCGAGCGAGTGGTCGCTACCGAGCTGATGTGCGCGGCGGAGGGGATCGAGTACCGCCGACCACTTCGCTCCGGACCCGTGATCGAAAAGGCGCACGAAGTTGTTCGTTCCCGAGTGCCCCGACTGGATGGCGATCGGGTGCTGGGGCCTGACCTCGATCACCTCACGGAGCTCGTCCGGATGGGCACGCTCCACGAACTGGCGGAGGACGCGGGACGATGACCATGGATCTGACCGGGGCCCGTACGGTCCGCGCACCGCGTGGATCGGAGCTCAGCTGCAAAGGGTGGGCGCAGGAAGCAGCGCTGCGGATGCTCATGAATAACCTCGACCCCGAGGTCGCAGAGCACCCCGACCGTCTCGTCGTGTATGGGGGCACCGGTAAGGCCGCGCGGAGTTGGGAGGCCTTCGATGCGATCGTACACACGCTGCATGGGCTCGAAAACGATGAGACGCTCCTCGTGCAGTCCGGCAAGCCCGTGGGCGTGTTTCGCACCCATGAACATGCGCCCCGCGTACTGATCGCGAATTCGAATCTGGTGGGCAGGTGGGCGACGTGGGAGCACTTCCACGAGCTCGAACGCCGGGGTCTCATGATGTACGGGCAGATGACGGCTGGCTCGTGGATCTACATCGGGACTCAGGGCATTCTGCAGGGCACGTACGAGACCTTTGGGGCCATGGCTCGTCGCCACTTTGGCGGCACGCTCGAAGGGCGCTGGGTTCTGACGGGTGGCATGGGCGGGATGGGTGGGGCGCAGCCGCTCTCCGCCACGATGAACGGGGGTGTCATGCTCTGCGTCGAGGTCGACCCGACGCGCATCCAGCGTCGAATCGACACCCGCTACTGCGACCGCATGACGGAAGATCTGGACGAGGCGCTGGCCTGGGTCGGTGAGGCGACGGCCGCCGGAACCGCAGTCTCCATAGGGCTGGTGGGCAACTGCGCCGAGGTACTTCCAGAGTTGGTGCGTCGCGGTGTGACGCCCGACATCGTCACCGATCAGACCTCCGCCCACGATCCATTGCACGGCTACCTGCCCGCGGGCCTCTCGCTGGGAGACGCCGAAGCGCTCCGCAACGATGACCCCGACGAGTACGTGCGGCGCTCCATGGCCTCCATGAGGATCCACTGTGAAGCCATTGTCGCAATGCAAGACGCCGGGGCCGTGGCCGTGGACTACGGAAACAATCTGCGCGGGTACGCGCAGGACGCAGGGTTCGAGGACGCGTTCGCCTACCCCGGCTTCGTGCCGGCGTATATCCGGGACCTGTTTTGCGAGGGCAAGGGCCCCTTTCGGTGGGCCGCTCTCTCCGGAGATCCCAAGGATATTCACCGCACCGACGAACTGGTGCTCGACATGTTCCCGGAAGATGAGCATCTGTGCCGATGGATACGCATGGCCCAGGAGAAGGTGGCCTTCCAGGGGCTGCCGTCGCGCATCTGCTGGCTCGGTCAGGGAGCCCGGGCCCGACTCGGAGTCGCGATCAACGACCTCGTGGCATCGGGTGAGATCTCGGCTCCCATCGTGATCGGCCGAGATCATCTCGATACCGGCTCGGTGGCTTCTCCGAACCGTGAGACGGAGGCGATGAAGGACGGCTCCGACGCGGTAGCCGACTGGCCGATTCTGAATGCCCTTCTCAACACGGCCTCAGGGGCCAGTTGGGTTTCCTTCCACCATGGCGGTGGGGTGGGAATCGGAAATTCGCTCCATGCGGGTCAGGTCATTGTCGCGGACGGCACACCCGAGATGGGCGTGCGGCTCGAGCGGGTGCTCACGAATGACCCGGGCATCGGCGTCATTCGACACGCCGATGCCGGGTATGACGTGGCGATCGAAACAGCCCAGCGCGAGGGGCTAAGAGTCCCCATGGACGAGTCGTAGACGGGCGCTACTCGTCGAGGTCGAGCGCGAGTTGCGCGGTGCTGCCTCCGAGCGCGTGGGCCACCGAGCGGTAGGCAGCGAAAATCTCGTCGCCCCGCACGTGGCGTCCATCACGAATTACGGGCTCTCCACCCACGAAGACGTGTCGCACTGGCGTGTCCTCTCCTGAAA
>JBDGVS010000378.1:0-4595 GCA_039585535.1 Gemmatimonadota bacterium
ATGATCATCGCAGCGATCGCACCCGCCGCAGCGGCGGCGAGTACGGTCAGCCCCGCAGCTCGTACCCTTTTGTCCATCATCACATTTCCCGTCTGCCAGCCAACGCCTGCGCGATCGTCGTGCCATCAACGTATTCGAGATCGCTCCCGACCGGAATGCCGCGCGCGAGGCGGGTCACCTGCGGCCCCAGCGGCCGAATCTCCTGCTCGAGATAGACCGACGTGGCCTCGCCCTCGACGCTCGCATTCGTGGCCACGATGACCTCTCGAACTTCGCCGCCCGATCCGTCGATGCGTGCCAGGAGCGAGGCAACATTGAGCTCCTCGGGGCCCACTCCGTCCAGTGGGGATAATCGTCCCCCCAGTACGTGAAAGAGGCCGCGATACTGGCCGGTTCGTTCAATCGCTCCGACCTCATACGCCAGGTCGACCAGGGAACGAGCGAGACGACGCGTGTCGTCCTTCGATCCCTTCATCAGGTGATGCACGAGACGCAGCGCGGTCTTCGACCCCACACCAGGAAGTCGCCCGAACTCCTCGGTTAGTCGATCGATAGCGGACAATGGTCTACTCTGTCGCGTCTGGTCGGCCGATCAGAAGAGCTTCGGGAGCCCGGGCATGTTCAACGGGAGACCACCGGTCGCCCGCCGCATCTCCTGCTCGTACTCGGCCTCCGCCTTCGTCTGTGCCTCCGAGATGGCGGCAAGCACGAGGTCCTCCAGCATCTCGACGTCACGCGGATCCACGCAGGTCGGATCGATCTGGACCCGCCGGATCTTCCCCTTACCGTCTACGGTGGCGGTCACCATGCCGCCCCCAGAGGCAGCGGAAATGCTCTTCGACTCCAGCGATTCCTGGAGTTCGGTCATCTTCGTCTGCAACTGCTGAGACAGCTGCATGAGTTGCGAAAGGTCGGTCATATCAGTCCATGAGCTCGAGATCGAGTTCTTGTACCGCCCGTTCGAGGCGCGGTTCCTGCCGATACAAGGCCTGTAGCGTGTCTTCCCGGACCTCCTCGCGCGTGATCCTCGCGGAGGTGTCGGCACCGTCCCCCGGGGCATCGATGCGTACGACGGGACGGCGCCCCAGATAGGGCGTGAGACCCTCTGTCAGCGCATCGATCACCGGTGGAGTCGCCATTCGCTCGTAGGCCGGTCCCGGAATCGGGCGCACCGCGAGCCCTCCGTCGTCGAGCGCGTGCACTTCCGACGAGTTGAGAAAGGCCGACAACCCCGTCGGGATGCCACGACCCGCCGAGAGCCATCGCCGCCACGCCTCGACAATATCGTCGACGGGTTCGATCGCACGCGGACGCGGCTCTGGATTCGGCTTCACCGCTGAGGCACCCGGGGCCGGGTCTGACGAGAGACTCGGCTCTGCTTCCTGGAGCGCGGCCTGCATCAGCGCCGTAAACGACTGGCCCGTCTCCGGTGGGGCTCCGGCCTGATCGGTCGAGGCTTCCGGCTCCTCACGGCTCACCTCTTCGTGGGCCGACAGGTCGACACTCACGTCCGTCTGGACCCCCGTGGCGGTGTGCCCGGCAGCCTCATTGCCTCCCTGCACGCCACCTGACTCCCCTCCACTACCGGAGCGGCCTGCCCCTCCCGACGGTTCCGGAGCGCCACCCAGAGCGCCAATGAGCGCCTCCAGTGAGACCGTCCGATCCAGGAAGCTCATGCGCAGCAGGAGCATCTCGATGGGAAGGCGGGGATTAGGACTACGTCGAAGGCTCCCCTGACTCTCCAGATCAGCCGCGGAAGACAGCATCCGTACGAGATCACCAGGCGCGAACGCCGCCGCACGATCCACGAGCTGGGCCCTCACGTCGTCCTGCAGGTCGACCTCAGCGTCCGGTGCGAGCCGAAGGCGCAGGAGGACCCGCAGCACGTCCAGGAGTCCGTGATAGAACTCCACCAGGTCGTAACCATCATCAATAAGCCGCTCGACGAGCCCGAAGACCTCTTCGTGTCGCGCGTCGCGGAGGATGTCGAGGAGCTCCAGATAGCGCTCGTCCTCCACCAGACCGAGAACGCGTCGTACCGCATCCACCTCGACCGAGCCGCCCGTCAGCGACAGCACCTGATCGAGCAGGGACAGTGCGTCCCGCATGCCCCCGTCGGCCTTTCGAGCGATCAGTCGCAGTGCATCCTCCGGGGCCGCGGCTTCTTCGCCGCCGAGGACCCGGGTCAGCTGCGCCACGATGTCCGAGACGCCGATACGTCGCAGGTCGAAACGCTGACAGCGCGACAGAATGGGAGCGGCCACTTGCTGGATCTTCTGGGGCTCCGTGGTCGCGAACACGAAGATCACCCGGGGTGGCGGCTCTTCCAGGATCTTGAGGAGCGCATTCCACGCCTCACGCGTGAGCATGTGGGCCTCATCGACGATATACACCTTCGTCCGACCATCGCCCGAGGGAGCGTACATTGCCCGCTCCCGCAGGTCTCGCGCGTCGTCCACGCCACGGTTGGACGCGGCATCGATCTCGACCACGTCGAGCGCCGTGTGCCCCCCCCAGATACGGGAGCAGCTGTCACAGACGCCGCAGGGCTCCCCGTCGTCCGTGCGATCCGGACAATTGAGCGCCATGGCGAGCACACGCGCGAGCGTCGTCTTGCCGACGCCTCGCGGGCCGCAGAAGAGGTATGCATGCCCTACGCGATCCGTAGCCACAGCTCGGCGCAACGTCTCTGAGACGTGCTCCTGAGTCGCGACCTCCGCGAACGATCGCGGCCGGTACTTTCTTGCTAGTGCCTTATGGCTCAACGATATACGCGCTTCTATTCGAGTATTGCGCGAACAAAAAAGTGCCCCAGGCTACCCGCAGCAACGATCACCGCACTTACCGCTGCTACCTGCGGGGTCCTGACGGGATTCGTGAGCTTTCGCCCTGCGGACCTGGGGCACTCGAGAAGCTACCCGGGCCTCGGAGAGAGGTCAACGCGCCCCGACGCGTCATGGAGGAGTCCCGGCGAAGGAACGAAGCTCCACGATGCCTCGCTCTACCTATCCTCCCCACGTCCTCGGCGCCTGGGGGGAAGCCATCGCATGCCGACTGCTTGTGCGGGCAGGCTGGGATATCCTCGAGACCGGCTACCGGCTGGGTCGTCGAGAGATCGATGTCATCGCGCGGCGGGGCGACCTTCTCGCCTTCGTTGAAGTGAAGACACGTTCGGCGCTCACCTACGGTGCTCCTGAAGAGGCCGTGACCGCGCGAAAACGGCGAGAGATCGAAGTCGTAGCAACGGACTATCTGATGCGTCACGTCCAGGAAGAGCTCGACGTCCGCTTCGACGTCGTGTCTGTGGTCTCCGGCCCGGGCCCACGGGTGTTGCGGCCGCGGCCTGGCTCAGGCCGAGGCGACCACCGGCAACGGAGGAAGCACATCCCGTCCGATCGCGCGAGCGATGACCCCGATCTGATCCATGAGCTCAGCGAACTGCTCAGGGTAGAGCGACTGAGCGCCATCGGACATCGCTCGGGGCGGATCCTGGTGGACTTCGATGATCAGACCATCTGCTCCGGCCGCCACGGCCGCGCGAGCCATCGGAGTGACCTTGGAACGAAGCCCCGTAGCGTGACTGGGATCGGCGATGATAGGGAGGTGTGACAGCGACTTCACGACGGGGATCGCAGCCAGATCAAACAGATTCCTGGTGTGCTTCGCGAAGCTACGGACGCCACGCTCACAAAGGATCACATCCCCATTCCCCTCTGCGAGCAGGTACTCAGCGGCGAGCAGGAACTCCTCGATCGTCGCCGACATGCCCCGTTTGAGAAGTACCGGCTTGCCGGTGCGACCCACACGGCGAAGGAGCGGGTAGTTCTGCATGTTCCGCGCGCCGATTTGAATTACGTCGGCGTATTCGGCGACGAGGTCCGCTCCATCGGGGTCCAGCGCTTCGGTCACGACCGCCATCCCGGATTCGGCGCGCGCCTGCGCCAAATACTTCAGGCCCTCCTCACCGAGCCCCTGAAAGGAGTAGGGCGATGTGCGGGGCTTGAACGCACCACCGCGAAGCACCGTCGCCCCCATCTCTCTCAGCTGCAGCGCCGACTCGATGATCTGGCGCTCACCTTCCACCGCACACGGACCCGCCATGATCACGATATCCTCGCCCCCGACCACCGTGCCATTCGACAGTGTGACCAGGGTATCGTCCGCTCGCCACTCGCGTGAGACCTGCTTGTAGGCGTGCGTAACAGGGATGACCTCGAGAACACCTTCCAGGCCCTGCAGGCGCCCGGCGTCGACGCGACCGTCGTTTCCGATGAGGCCTATTGCGGTGCGGTGCCCGCCCGGGATCGGACGCGCGTCGTACCCCATCTCCGTGATCGCACTCACGACCCCCTGGATGTGCTCCTCGGAGGCGTTGTGCTTCATGACGACCAGCATCGGACCCGCTCGGTTATGGTGTCGGAGGCCGCGGGGAGGGCGGGCTCCAGCCGTGAAAGTCTACTCGCCTCGCGCGGGGCGGTCCACGTCCACGTGGCCCGGGGAGATCCGCATCGTCATTCCGTCCTGAGCGGCTTCCACCGAACCTCCCCATCGCCGACCCACCTCGTCGGCGATCAAGTGAGGGTGGGACGGCGGAT
>JBDGVS010000379.1:0-3124 GCA_039585535.1 Gemmatimonadota bacterium
CACACGCGTGTTCCCCGTCGCGATGAGCGCCGAGCCCTCCGCATACGGCGCCACGCCGGTCTCGATGGTGATGGGGCGGCCCTGGTCGGGCCTGCGGCCGTCGTGTCGCTCGGTCATGGTCATCCAAGAAAGCTGGTGGAAGGATCCCGCACAGTACCGCAGCTACCCGGACAACGCCTCTACGAGCCCGTATCCGCGCGCGATCATCTCCTGAGCTACCGATGCGCCCAGCGCCTCGGGCTCGTCGAGTGGGCCGGTCCGGTCAGAACGAACAAGGCGCCGCCCGTCGCCGCTCGCCGCGCCCGCCCAGAGACGGATCCACCGCCCGGACGGTTGTGCGACACAACCCAGCGCGGCGTCGGAGTCCGCCTCGAGCGCATCGAGGAGCGCCAGCTCGGCGCGAAGGGCTGTCCGGGTGGGCAAATGGTCCAGTGCCGTGGCCTCCGCAATCGGATGCCGTGCAACGAGCACCAGAGCACCCTGCCCCGGTTCCGGGAGCCAGGCGCGGATGTCGAGAGCCTCGACCGTCGCGGCTACGAGTCCGCCACGCCGTGCATCGAGCGCGCTGATGACCGCCGCATCCATCTCGCCGCCCGTCCGATCGAGACTGTCGACGCCCTCGCTCAATGGAATCACCTCCACGTCCTGCCGATGCGCTCGGAGAAACGCCGCCCTGCGCGCGCCGGCCACGCCGACGCGAGCCCCCGAAGGAAGGTCGCTGAGCACGGCCCGTCGGTCGGTGAGCGTGATCAGAACGTCGCGGACCTCCTCACGCGGCAGCACCGCCACCGTGGTCAGGTCATCGGCACCGCTCCCGCGGAGCGCCTGGATCCCCACGAGCGCCAGATCAATCGACCCCCCACGCAGAGCTTCGAGGGGCGCGGAGCCCTCGACCCCGGCGCCGGCGAATTCCACATCAACCCCGGCCGCGCGAAGACGCTCCATGACGTCGGCAGTACGTGTCGCCACGTCGGGATGCGTCGCCAATCTGGCCGTCACGGGGTCACCTTCGGAGCGATGACGCGGAAGCGCCGTGCCGAATCAGAGGTAGAAGATCAGGTACGCAGCCAGGAGCACCGCGACCCACAGAATCATACTACCCGATGGCCACGAGCGTGCGAGCGGCCCGACTTGCCCGTGGGCGCGATCCATGACGCCCAGAGCACCCCGCACCAGTTCCATGACAGAGGCGCGGACATAGGTATCGACCCGGAGAACCGCATCCCCAACCGTACGAACGACCCAGGGCCCGAGACGCCGGTATAGGACTTCCGCGTCGACGTGGACGGCTCGCTTTTCGTCCGGATAGATCCCGCTCTTGACCAGCGTAATGAAGCCGAGCGCACCGAAGGCCAGGAGCTGGAGCTGCGTAGTCACGTGCCGCAGATCGTACGGGTGGTAGTCCATCTCGAACGGCAACAGCGTATAGAAGGCTGCCGGAAACACACCGATGAGCACGCAGAGCACCGCACCGATCGACATCGCGACCAGCATGTTCTTCGGCGGCTCCTTGGTGCGAATCCCGGAGTCGTGTGCGAAGAACGAGAAGAACGGGATCTTGATACCCGCGTGCTCCAGCACGCCCGCCGAAGCGAAGAGCATGAAGAGCCACACGATGTAGTGGTGCTCTTCGATAGCCGCGACCATGATCATCGACTTGGTGACGAAGGCGCTGAACAGCGGGAACGCGGAAATCGCGGCTGCCCCGATCATACACAGCGTCGCGGTAATCGGCATCGTCTTGTAGAGGCCACCGAGGTCCGTGCCCTTCGTACGCCCGGTCATGGTCATGACCGCGCCCATCGCCATGAAGAGCAAGCCCTTGAAGATCACATCCGCGAAGGCGTGCGCGACGGCTCCGTTCACCGCCATGGCCGTCCCGATCCCGATGCCCGCAACCATGAAGCCGATCTGGTTGATCATCGAGTAGCCGAGGACCCTCCGGAGATCATTTTCTAGAACCGCGAAGAAGATCGGGAAGAAGGTCATCGCGGTGCCGATGAAAATCAGCGGCTCCGCCCCCGCGAACCCCCGAGCAAGTGCGTACACAGCCACTTTGGTCGTGAAGGCACTGAGGAAGACCGTTCCGGTCGGCGTGCTTTCAGGATACGCCTCGGTGATCCAGTTGTGCGCGAGCGGGAAGCCCGCCTTGATCCCGAAGGAGATCAGCAGGATCCAGCCTGCAGCACCGTTTCCGTCGAGGCCGATGTCATTGAACTCGATCGAGCCTGTCTGGTGCGCGAGCATCATCGCACCCGAGAGGAGCAACACGCCCGAGACCACATGGATAATGAGGTAGCGGAAGCCCGTCGCGTACGAACGCTTCGAATCACGAGCCCAGATCAGGAAGACTGACGTGATCGCCAGGAGCTCCCAGAAGATGAAGAGCGTGATGAAGTCGCCAGCGAATACGGCGCCCAGCGCACTGCCCGCATACAGCATCGCGGAGACATGCTGCAGCCCGGCACGCGCGTTCCCGATGATGTCGTCTTCGCCGACGTCGGCAGCTACGGAGCCCTCGGGCGTACCGTCTCCGAGATGGAGCGCGTAGACGAACGCGATGAAGGCAGCGACGTGAAAGAGGTAGCCGAAGAGCAGACTCAGCTTGTCCGCTCGGAAAGGGCTGAGCGTATTGCCGAGCAGGTCGAGGGTCAGATAATCCTGCGCCCCGGAAGCCGTGACATCCGCTCCCGCACCGAGCCAGAGCGTGACCAACCCGATGAGTGGGACCGCGAGAACGACCGTCTTGCGGACTGTACCTCTGGTGAACGCGACGACGATGGCGCCGACGAAGAACAGGACGAAGGGAGGCAGACTAGTCATGGCCACCCTCCGAGCCGTCTTCCACGTACGGACCTCCGCCTTCGTAGTAGTCCTCCGACCGGATCAGCAGCTTGCGCATAGGTCGAGCGAGGATCACCAGGAACCAGAACGACAGGAATCCATAGACCGGGTACACCAGGAATCGCATGCGCTCTTCGAGCGGATGCGGGTGTGCGTTCTCCGCTCCGAGGAGCAGGAACTCCGCCGCGAAGAGCAGGCCGCAGATTACGTAGAAGACCAGGAAGAACATCTTGATCTTCTCGGGCTTATCCATCCAGCCGATCGGCTCCTTCACCTCATG
>JBDGVS010000380.1:0-3115 GCA_039585535.1 Gemmatimonadota bacterium
GTTGGCCGTGGTCTTGATCTCGGCCAGAAAGCGTTCGGCCCCCACGACGGCCGCCAGCTCGGGCTTGAGCACCTTCAGGGCGACCGGGCGCTCGTGCTTCACGTCGTCGGCCAGATAGACGGTCGCCATCCCGCCCGCACCGAGCTCTCGCTCGATCGTGTACCGACCCTCGAGGGCCGCATTCAACTTTGCAACTACGTCGGTCATAGCGTTGGTTTTTGGGAGGAGAGGGCCAACATCCGACCCCCACGACCCACTCCGCAAGCGACGCTCCTGTTTCCCCTAGTGCGTCACCGTCTCCGCCACCTTCTGCACCTGCTCCCGGATCGACACGAACGCCTCCACGCACAGCGGATCGTAAATGTCGCCTGCCTCTTCCTGGAGGTTCGCGTACGCGGCGTCGTACGTCCAAGCATGCTTGTACGGACGCGATGAGGTGAGCGCGTCGAAGACGTCGGCGATCGCGACGATGCGTCCGACGAGCGGGATCTCCTCGCCAACGAGGCCCCGGGGGTAGCCCGACCCGTTCATCCGCTCGTGATGGGTGAGCGCGATCTGGCTCCCGAGCTTGAGGATCTCTCCGTTGCAGTCCTGCAGGATCTCATACCCGATCTCTGCATGCTTCTGCATGGCGTGGTATTCGTCCTCCGTCAGCGACGCGGGCTTGAGCAAGATGTGATCGGGCACACCGATCTTCCCGACGTCGTGCAGCGGCGCAGCCTTGAAAATCTTCCCTGCGTCGAGGCCCTCCGGGAGGTCGAGCTGCTCGGCGATGAGCCGTGAGTACGTCGCCATCCGCAGTACATGCCCACCGGTCTCCCAATCCCGGTACTCCATCGCGCGCGCCAGGCTGAGGATCGTCTCCTCCTCGCGTTCGATGATCGACGCGGTCGCGGAGGCGACTTCCATCCGCAGATCTTCCGCCCGACGCTCGGCAGCCCGCTGGCCCTCCCGCAGCGCGAGCATGTTGCGCACGCGGATGCGGACTTCGTCCCGATCCACGGGCTTGCGCAGGAACTCGCTGGCGCCGGCCGCCAACGCGGCGTTTCGAGTCTCACGCTGAGCATCCGCGGTTACGACGATGATCGGAACAGGGGTCGTCGGGTGAGCAGCCCGAAAGCCCTCGATCAATTCGACGCCGTTCATCCCGGGCATCTGATAGTCGGTAATCAGGAGGTCGGGCAGCCGCTTGAACCACGTCCCGATGACCTCCGTCGGATCGGAGTAGACATGGACATCGGTCGTGCCGACCTCTTCGACGATCTTCGCGATGTATTCGGCGATGAGCGCTTCGTCGTCGACGACGACCACGTTGTAGCGCTCGGTGGGCATGGCACTCGGTCGGGGTTCGATCATGTCTGCGGAGGGCGGGAGGCGGGGACGGTCAAAAGACGGCGGAGAGCTGCAGGGCCAGGAGGTTCTG
This sequence comes from Gemmatimonadota bacterium, assembly GCA_039585535.1. Lineage (GTDB taxonomy): Bacteria > Gemmatimonadota > Gemmatimonadetes > Longimicrobiales > Gaopeijiaceae > UBA2589. Next base: position 1,424 of record JBDGVS010000380.1, read on the forward strand.
GGTCCAGCCCGACTCGCCGGTCGTGGTGCGCTGCCAATCGGCTTTGAGAAGGACCTCGCGCGAGAGGCGGTACCCGATCGCAAACTCGGAACGGAACACGTCCTCGTCCCAGGGCGCGACGCCGCCATTGGCGGGACCGGCGTCGATCTCGCTGAAGCCCATCCCGTCGACTCGGCCGGCGACGTACCACTGGGTCGCGATGTCGTATCGGACCTCCACGAATGCGCTGGCTGCCTCGAGATCCTCATCGATGAGCGGCGTCTGCCAGGCGCTCGAGTTCGCCTCGGCGAAGATCGCGAACGGGCCGCGCAGGAACTCGAGATCGAGTCCGAAATAGCCCTGCACGAAGTCCTGCGGATCACCGGGGTACGGAGGGTTGCCGTCGTCGTCGAGGGTCGGTGGCGAGAGATACGGGCCTTCCGCCGCGGACACGCCGAGGCGCAGACCGGGCAAGAGCGTCGCACCGAAGCGCGCCATGAACGTCTGACCGTCGACGTCGCGACTCCTCACAGGACTCGACAGCGAGCCGGGCGAGAGCGCGACGGAGTATTCGAAGATCCCGAACTCGCCGAGCAACTCCCACTGGATATTCCAGCACGAGTCGTAGAGAAGCGGGACTCCCGGGCCAGGCGCGCTCGATGCGCCCACGAGCCCGGCAGCCGTACTCGTCCCGCTCCCGGAGAGGTTCGTGCGGTAGTGCCAGGCGAGCGGCATGCCGACCAGCGGGTTGGCGTTGAAGTAGGTGCTCCGCAGGCCGAACGCCCCCACCACACTCGGCGCCAGCCCGAGGCGGGCATTCAGCCAGCTCGTTCCGCCGATCGAGTTGATCACGGCGTAGGCACCGTTGACCCGGATGCCCGAGTCGGTGTCGTAGAAGAGTTCGGTGAAGATCCCGATGCGATCCGTCACCCATTTGTTCGCGAAGAGACGAAGCCGGATCGGGTTGAACGGATTGTCGCCACGGAAGGCCGAATTGAGGTTCAGATCGTCAGGGGTGGACGCGTTCAGATCGAGTTGGCCGGAGATGCGCAGGGGGGTCTGCGCCGCGGCTCCGATCGGGGTACGTGCCAGCATCGCTGCTGCGACCAGGACCAGGAGAATGCCGTACGGTAGTCGTCTCATGTCGGCACACTCACGGGCTCGGCACGTGCGGCCTCTGCCGCGGGAAGTCGCAGGGTGAAGGTCGTGTGACCGGGCTCGGACTCGACCTCGATCGTGCCGCCGTGCTGGCCCACCACGTTGCGAGCGATCGCGAGACCCAGGCCGGTGCCTTCCTTCTTACCGTGCGTGACGAAGGGCTCGAAGATTTCGTCGATCACCTCGGCGGAAACCCCCCACTGGTAGCGGCCACACCCTGTCGGACATCGACGACAAGCGAGTCTTCGCGTTTTCCGCTCATCGGTATCCGGACGGGCGGGTCTCAGGGCAGTTCAGCCTGATGATCACCAGTTCCATACTGGGGTCTGAAAACCCTTCTGTGACGCGTATTCTGGCCGAAGTTGTCTGCGTTTCTGTACGCGGAAACCGTGCATGGGTCGGTGGCGTCGTGAAGAACTCCTCGAACAGCGACTGGATCGGTCGAGAGACCGCCTGGACGGTGGAGGACGGCCGGCAGGGTGGCCCCTCGGGTGACCTCATCAGCCTGATGGACGTCCCGAACGCCGGCCCTGGTTTCGCTCAATCCGGCTGTGA
>JBDGVS010000381.1:0-3113 GCA_039585535.1 Gemmatimonadota bacterium
CGTCGTCTGCCCTCTGCGTCCGACCACCATCACATCACCACCCTGCTCCACCAGATAGCGGATCAGGTCGTCGTCTCCCCGAGCTGCTGCGTGGTGCATGGCCGTATACCCGTTGTGGTCCCGCGCATTCACGTCGGCGCCGAGTTCCTCCACCAGGTACTTCACCGCCGGAATCCACCCACCCGGCACAACCCGGTGGATGTTGGCAGCGAAGCCCTCGCCGTAACCGACACCGGAGGCTGCGTGGATGGGATACACGCCGGGGCCACCGACCGGAACCGGTGGGAGCCCGGACGGGTCCATCGCCCCCGGGTCAGCGGACACGATACCACCAGCCCCAAAGCGCCGCGGCGCGGTCTTCATGGTTGGGACAGTTGGATCCGCACCGTGCTCGACGAGGAGCTTCATGAGCGGCAGGTCCAGGGCGTACGCCGCACGCCAGAAGGGCGTCGCACCCATCCGGTCCGTCCGCAGATAGTCATCGCCGAACGTCGTGAACCACAGCTGCTTGGTGAGCCGCACATTCGGATCGACACCGGCTTCCAGGAGTGTCCTGGTCAGATCCATATACGTGACCTGCTGCTGCATATAGTGCGCAGGCTGCGGGTGCCGTGACTTGGGGATCCACTGGGTGTTGATCGCCGTGTATAGCGGAGTGGCGTTGGCGTCGTTGGTGAGATTGGGATCCGCCCCTCCCTCGAACAGCTCCATGGCCAGATCGAAGTGACCGTTGATCGTCGCCATCAGCAGCGGCGTTGTACGGTCACCCTCGGACGGCTGGTCTATGTCGGCGCCGCCGGCCAGAAGCTCACGGACCGCGCTGACGTGCCCTTCACGCACCGCGAGGTGAAGGGCCGAAAGCCCGCCATAACCGCCAACGAGTTGGGCGTGGGAGTAGCGAGACGACGGCACGCGGTCGCGCAGGCGCGCATTCATCTCCTCACGGGAAGGCACAGCCTCAGCCGCCGAAGTCGGTGGACTCTGGGCGCCCTCACGCGGCATCGGCGGCCTCGAGCCCGGACGTCCGGTGGGAGCAGGCAATTCACCCGCCTGCGCCGACCGAATCCGACCCTGTACTTCCTCCTGGTGACTCCGGTCCGCGCGATCCTCCTTCTCTCGGGCGTCCATATCCATGACCCGCGCGGTAAGCGCCGGATCGGCTCCGGCCTGTAGAAGGGCCGCTACGACAGGCGCGTGCCCTGCGGCCGCCGCGAACATCAGCGGCGTCTGCAACCAGACCTCTTCGCGCCCCTCGAGCTCGGCGCCGTACTCGAGCAGCACCGAGACGACATCCACATCGCCGGCCCCGGCAGCGAAGTGCAGGGGCGTGGCGCCACCTGTGGAGGTCCGGGCCTCGGGATCAGCCCCGCCGCGCAGAAGAGCCCGAGCCGCACCCGCGGCACCCGCTCGGCTGGCAACGTGCAGAGCGGTGTAGCTACCCAGTCGCGTGACGCCCCCCGGGTTCGCGCCAGCAGAAAGCAGCACCTCGGTCATCCTAGCGTCATCGAGCTCAGCGGCCCAGTGAAGCGCGGTCATTCCATCGCCCTGCGCCGCGTTCACATCAGCACCGGAGCGCAGGAGTGTCATCACCGCCGTCGCGTCGCCGCGCATCGCGGCATCGGCTACGGGCGACTCAGGCGGCGCGGCCGCCCACAGAAGAAGCGTCGCCGCAAGCGCCAGGCCCGCGTGCACGTCCAGCTGCCTCCTGCGCGACGCCCGAACGATGGACTGCGTCATTCTTGTCTCCTACCGGTCCGGTGAGGTCGCAGAGGACATGTTGAGCGGGAACTCACCCGTGCTGTCCCCGAAACTCTCCATGTCGTCATGTCCGAGAGCGTGCATCATCGACAGCATGGCGTTGGCCATCGGCGTTCCGTCGGGAGCCTTGAGGTGCACATTCCCTTCGAGCTTCCCGTTGGCTTTGCCCAGCGCGATGAGCGGCGCACGACGGTGGTTGTGGACGTTTCCGTCCGCCATCGGAGATCCGAATACGATCATCGTCTTATCGAGAAGATCGGTGCCGCCCTCGTCGATGTCCTTTAGCTTCTGCAGGAAGTACGGCAGCATGCTCACGTGGTACTTGTTGATCTCGGCGAAGTCGAGAATCGCGGCCTCGCGACCACCGTGGTGAGACGCCGGATGGAAGGGCGTATCTGTGCCGCTCTCGGGGTAAACGCGGGAGGAAGCGTCTCGGCCCGTCTTGAAGGAGAAGACCCGGGTCATGTCCGAGGCGAAGGCGAGCGCCTGCAGATCGAACATGAGCTCCATGTGATCGGTGAACGAATCCGGCACACCCGGAGGAGCTCCCGGTAGATCACGCTCTTCCCCGCTCGAGTTCTGCACCTCTACTGCCTGGATGCGTCGTTCGATTTCCCGAACGTTGTCCAGGTAACGGTCCAGGCGGACGTAATCCGTCGGACCAAGCTGGCGACGCATGCGGGCCATGTCTTCGGTGATCCAGTCGAGGATGCTGCTACTCGTCCGGCGTCGGCGCGCCCGCTCCTCCGGAGTACCACCGGCACCGAACAGGAGGTCGAAAGCGACCCGCGGATCCCGAATCATCGGGAGCGGCTCGGTCGGAGACGCCCACGAAATCGAGTCGGTGTAGACGCACGAGTATCCGTACGCACAGCCTCCTGCCTGATCCACGTTCTCGATACACAGCTGCATCGACGGGATCGGCGTACCCTGGCCGAAGCGCCCGGCGTGCATCTGGTCGAGTGACGTGCCGACGAAGACGTCCGAACTCTCCGTCTGCTTGGGGTGCGACTGTGTGAGGAACACAGCACTCGAGCGGAAGTGATCGCCACCGATCTCGTGCGGCTCGAACGCCTCGGCCATCCGGACGTCCGTATTGCTGATGATCGTCAGGTACTCGCGCCACGGATCGAGCGGCAGCAGTGAACTCGGGGTGAGGTCGAAGTCACTGCCAACGTCTGAAGGCGCCCAGAGGTTCTGGCTCGCGCCCCATTCGTTGCTGCCGGCCGACCCATGCACCAACTCGATGGCCACAAGGCGAGTCGGCTCAGCGTCGTCGAGTCCGCCCGTCGCGCGAAGCCGGCCTGCGGGGACCATCGCGTCGAGAAAAGGAAGCCCCACGCTGGCACCCATCC
>JBDGVS010000382.1:0-3111 GCA_039585535.1 Gemmatimonadota bacterium
AGACCTCTTCGCGATCGGGGACTCTGTGGCCCAGGGTGCCGCGATGATGACCGGTACGAAGTTGAAGGAGGTCCGTATGATCGGTTCGGCCTGGCCGGGCCACTTCAACAAGGTGATCGCCGAGACGCTGCAGTCGAACATCGAAAGGGTCGGGCTTCCCGAGTGGAGCGAAGGCGACCAGCGGTTCGCCCGTGCGACGCAGGCTGAAGTAGACGGACCGGAGACCGGACTCGCGACCGAGCTGTCGCCCTTCCGTGGTGGCCTCACGGAGGCGCAGCGGACAGCCGGGTACGCCGACGACATCGGGGACATCTCGTGGAATGTCCCGACGGCCACGCTCTCCTTCCCGGCGAACATCCCCGGGCTACCCGGCCACAATTGGGCCAACGCGATTGCTATGGCGACACCGATCGCCCACAAAGGTGCGACGCAGGGGGCGATGGCTCAGGCGATGACGTTGCTCGACTTCATGGTTCGGCCCGAACTGGTCGATGCCGCGTGGGCCTACTTCAACGATGTCCAGACGGTGGACCTGCAGTACGCGCCCTTCATTCGTCCTTCCGATCAGCCGGCCATCGAGATGAATGCGAAGATCATGGAGGAGCATCGTGACGAGATGACCGAGTACTACTTCGACTCTGGTCGCTACGACTCCTACCTCGAGCAGCTGGGTGTGTCGTATCCCACGCTGCGGCAGCCGGACGGCAGCTGCCGGATCGGGTCGATCAGCGAGCAGGGAGCCGGAGGCGGCCAGGACTGAGGCTCACCCTCCGAGTCTTGTAAGTGCCTCGGCGGCCGTCGCGTTACCTGCGGCGGCCGCTTTCTCGTACCAGTCGCGGGCGTCTTCGACGTTCTGGGGCACTCCACGCCCTGCTTCGTACGCTTCTGCGAGTCGCAAGGCGGGAATGACGTCTCCGGCTCGTGCCGCGCGTAGCCACCACATCGCGGCGGTTGCGTGGTCGACAGTCACGCCCCGGCCATCGCGGTGCATGTTGCCCACGTTGTGGGTCGCGAGCACGTGGCCGCGGTGTGCGGCTCGGCGGTACCAGCGCATGGCCTCCCCGAAGTCGACGTCGACGCCGAGCGCTTCGTCGTATGCCGTCCCCATCAGGAACGCGGCCTCGACATCGCCGGAAGCGGCCAGGGTGCGAATCTCCGCGATCACCTCCGCGGCCAGCGCCCGAGCCTGATCCTCGTCCTGCTCGAAGCCCATACGTCCGCGCGAATGCACCCGTGCGAGCCACATCCGACCCAGTACGTCGGTATCGACAGCCGTCACCTCTTCCAGCAGAGCCTTCGCGCGCTCGTCATCGACCCTTCCTGCGACGCCGGTATACCAATCGATCGACTCGAGGAGTCGGGGATCCGCCTGCGTCTGTGCGGCGGAAAGTGTGGGAGCGAACAAACAGAGCAGGCTCAGTAGTGCGGAGCATCTCATCTCAATCGACTCCGATCGAATGGGGGCCCAGGGCATCGAGGGAAGGTGCGCCAATGGCGCGCATGGTGATTTCGAGCTCCCGGGTCAGAATCTCGAGTGCGCGCTCGACGCCTTCCTGTCCGAATGCCCCGAGACCCCACAGGTAGGGCCGTCCTACTGCAACCGCGGTCGCTCCACGTGCGAGTCCTTTCACGAGGTCACTACCACGCCGGAAGCCACTATCCACCACGACCGGCACGCGACCCGACACGACATCTGTGATCTCCGGGAGTGCATCGATCGTGGCTCGCCCCGACCCCTCTGCACGCCCTCCATGGTTAGAGACCCAAATCCCGTCCACGCCGTAGCGGAGGGCGAGCTCCGCGTCTTCCCGCGTGACGAGCCCCTTCACGATGATCTTCTGGTCGGTGACGTTGCGGAGCTTGTCGATGTACTCCCAGGTCATCCCGCGGCCGGCGTCGGGGTCTGCCGATCCTTCGGGCAGGCCGCGCAGCATGGGCTTGACCGGGTCGGCGCGACCACCGCTCCTGTGGCAGCTCGCACAGTCACGATCGTCCTCTCGCGCATAGCGGTCACCGGTGAGTCGATTGCTCCCACCCTGCAGGTCGACGGTCAACACGAGAACAGGGCACCCCGCGTCCCGCGTGCGTTCGATCAGGGTGGCTGTTGCCTCCCAACCACGGGGCCCGATGGGGTCGACGTAGAGCTGGTACCAGACGGGCTCACCTCGTGCCTCGTTGACCTCCTCCACCGCGGTGGATGTCACCGTCGAGAGGGTCTGGAGGTGCGTTCTGGCTGCCGCCGCTCGGGCGACTGCTAGCTCGCCCTCGGGGTGAAAAGCTCGCTGGCTGCCGCAGGGAGCGATCATGAGAGGCGTGGGCCACTCCCGGCCGAAGAGGTTCACCCGGGTGTCGAGGGCCGATACATCGATCATTCGGCGTGCGCGCAGATAGATCCGCTCCAGGGCGGCCCGATTGTTACCGTACGTCTCCTCCCCATCGACTCCGGTCATGATATAGCCGTAGTGGGCCGTCGGTACCTTCGCCTGAGCCGCTCGCTGGAGGTCGAAGACATCGAGGGCCTGATCGGCGCTCTCGATCAGGTCGTCGAATACGCGGCGCGGGGCCTCCTGTGCGATGACCGGTTCGAGGCTCGCGAGCCCTCCCGCGCTGGCCAGCAGGGGACTGGCGGCGAGCCACCGGAGGAAGTCTCTACGTTGAACGTCCCTGCGGATCGGGGGCAGAGGCATCGGGATCTCGGTTCGGGAGAGGGCGTAGCGGAGACGGGTTACGTTCAGCGGAAGATCGGGTGTGGAAGGTCAGCTTGAGCGCCGGACCCTCCGATCGTCAACGTGCGGTGTCCCTGAGCGCCTCGATCACCGCGCGGGCGGTCCGAATCTGCGGCGCTCCTGCGAGGAGCTCGGCGAGAACCCCGGTCGCGTTCGCGACCGCGAAGCTGATCCCGTGCATGTTCCGCTCTGGAGGGACCCCGGGAATGGGCCGCGGATAAGGGGAGGCCCGCAGGGCGGCTCCGCGTGGCAGTTCCACTACCGCCACCGTCTCGCGCGGTTGGCCGGTGTCAGCCACGACACCTACGACGCCGGGCATCGAGCCTGGGTACCAGAGACGGTCCTCATGTTCATGTGCCGATACGATGATCGTGCCCCCCGCCAC
>JBDGVS010000383.1:0-3103 GCA_039585535.1 Gemmatimonadota bacterium
GGACGTATTCCTGAATGATGTCGCCGGGTGAGAACGGGGCCTTGTACTCCCACGGCCAACTGCGCTCGACGGGCAGACCACCGACGAAGCACTGGAACGACGTGGTGCTGTCGAGGTGCTCCTCCATGCGACCGAGCACGAGGTTGCTCAGCCCCGGAGCTACGCCGCAGTCGAACAGGCAGGGCACGCCCATCGCGGCAGCCAACCTTTCGAGCCCGAAGGCATCCTCGGGAAAGAAGGAGATGTCGACGATCGGCTTCCCTTCCTTGAGCACCCGCTCGACGGTGCGGTAGCCCATGAAGCCAGGCACGGCACCGACTACGAGATCGGCATCCTTTACTGCTTTCGCGACCGTCTCCGACTGCGACAGGTCGGCGACGACACCGTCCGCGCCGAACTCCGTCATCCGCTCGACGGCCACGGGGTCGAGATCAACGACGAGAACGTCGTAGTCATCCTCCGCAGCCAGATCTCGCACGATCGCGCTCCCGACGCGACCTCCGCCCAGTACAACGATCTTCACGACAGTCCTCCGGTGGGTAGCTCCCGTACGCCTGAAAAATCAGTCCAGACTCGCGACGCTGTGCAAGGGGGAGGGGCCATGCCGTCATAAAGGTCGAGAAGGGATCAAGTGGCTGGCTATGGAGGTGACTCCGATGAGGACTTGGAAATGCTGGAAACGAGCCGCGTGCGCGGCCCTCGCGATTGCTGCCCTCTGCGCTAGCGAAAGCGCCGCACAGGGTTGGATAGAGCCCGGTGTGAACCGGGGCGGCTTCGCCGTAGACCGTGTGCGCAGTGAGGTGGTGGTTCGGGTGCAGGGACGGGTCGCACAGGTCGAGGTTTCCGAGTGGTTCGTAAATGCGGGTACCCGCCTGGCAGAAGGCGAATACCTCTATCCGCTCGCTGGCGAGGCTGTGTTCCAGGGCTTCTCTCTCTATCAGGGTGAGACCGAGCTGCGAGGAGAGATCATGGACGCCGATCGCGCCCGCTCGATCTACGAGGAGATCGTCCGTCGTCGGGCTGATCCCGCCCTGATCGAACTCGCCGGTCAGGGACTCGTTCGTGCGCGTGTCTTCCCGATTCAGCCAGGCGAGACTCGGAAGGTGTCGCTCCGGTACACGCAGGTGCTCGAGCGGGCGGGGAACGCACTTCAACTCGCGTACGCCGGCGGCGTGCCGGCCGCACAGCTCGGGGCAGGCGACATCCTTCGGCACGCGCCGCAGGGAATCGAGACATCTTTCCGCGTCATTGTGGACGAGTGCGACGGCTTTCTCGACCCGTTCAGCCCGACCCATGCCCTGGACGTCCAGCGTACTGGCTCGCGCATGACCGTGCGGATCGAGGAAGAGGTGTCTGGACGCATGGCGATGTTCTTCCCTCTGGCGGGCGACGCCGTGGGTCTTTCCATCGCGACGCACCGACCGGTCGGCGAAGACGGCTACTTCATGTTGACCCTTTCGCCCGACCGCGTTGCCGGCAGCGTGCAGCCGCGTGACGTGACGGTCGTCATGGACGTATCCGGCTCCATGTCGGGTGAAAAGATCGAGCAGGGAAAGGCGGCGCTCCACCAGCTGCTCGCAACACTGTCCAGAGAAGACCGCTTCCGACTCCTCTCCTTCTCGAGCGCGGTGCAGTCGTATGACGGCGACTGGACGACGGCGCGGGGAGCGGGACTCGATCGTGCTCGAGGTTGGGTCGATCGACTGGTCGCCGACGGCGGGACGAACATCGAGGCTGCGTTGGAGGAAGCATTTCGACTCGAGAGTCCGCGTGATCGGCTACCGGTCGTCGTCTTCCTCACGGATGGGCTCCCGTCCGTCGGAGCAGAGTCTCCCGAAGACCTCACTCGTATCGCCGAGCGGCACGCGGGCCGTGCCCGGGTATTCGCATTCGGCGTTGGTCACGATGTGAACACGCAGCTCCTCGATCGCCTCGGCGAGGCCGGAAGAGGAGACACCGACTACGTGGTGCCGGGCGAGAATGTGGAGCGAGCCCTCTCGCTGCTCGCGGCCAAGATCCAGCACCCGGTGCTCACCGATTTGAGACTCGAAGGCGGTCCGGTCGAGATCGACGGTGTCTATCCGGTGCGCATTCCCGATGTGTTCGCGGGCGAGGAGCTGGTTCTCTTCGGACGCTTTACCGGTGACGGACAGAGCCAGATCACCGTTCGGGGAGAGCGACAGGGCGAGGACCTCGACTTCTCGACCGAAGTGCTCTTCCCGGAGACTTCCGGTGCCAACGACTACATCCCGAGGCTCTGGGCCTCGCGCAAGCTCGGCCACCTGGAGAGACAGGTGTGGACCGAGGGCATGACAGAGGAACTCGCACAGGAGATTCGTTCAGTGGCTCTGCGCTACGGACTTCCGAGCCGCTTCACCGCCTACCTCGTCCAGGAGCCCGACGCCGTGGTCAGTCAGCAGATGCCGTTCGATCCGGCTGTCGGTGGGGCGACCGGAACGCAGGGTGGCAATGGAAGTGGCGGAGTCATCCGCCGTCTCACGAGTCGGTTCGTGCCAGGTAAGGGCTCGGCGCCCTCGACGTCGTCGGTTGCTTCGGCACCGCCCACGACGGGTGAAGACGCCGTGTCTGCGGCGACGTCCGCTCGCCGGATGCGCTCGATGACCTCCACGCAGGCTCTGGCGGAGGCGGAGGACGACCTCATGAACGAAGTGTTGGCCAAGAGTCATACCACGCTCGAGCGTGACGCGATCGCCGGACGAGTCTTCGAATTACGAGACGAGGTTTGGACGGACGTGTCTCATCGGTCGGATCGTCGAATCGTCGAAGTGAAGATCTACAGCGCCGCCTGGTTCTCTCTCATAGAGACGCTGCCCGAGATCGAATCGGTTCTGCGCACGCACGAGAGCGTTGTGATCGCGGGAGCGGGCCTTAGTGTGCAGGTAGGTGCGGAGGGCGCCGAGGCGCTCGATGACGATGAGCTGGTACGCCTCGCCGAGGACTTCCGTCGCGGAGCCGCGGGCTGAGGCCCGGGCGCCAGGAGAGTGGAGCGACCATGAGTGGCATTGATTGGAACGACCTCTACCGGACGACGTTCCCTGAACTCGTCCGCTTCCTGCACCGCAAGGTGTGGGATGAGGAGCGA
>JBDGVS010000384.1:0-3101 GCA_039585535.1 Gemmatimonadota bacterium
CGTCAGGGTGCACAATTCCTGAAGATCTTCGTCGGCGGTGGAGTGGCGTCTGCATATGATCCGCTCGAGTCCGTCACGATCCGTCCGGAGGAGCTTCGCGCAGCGGTTGAGGTCGCCGAAGACTTCGGCTCCTTCGTCTGCATCCACGTCTATCAGGCGGAGCACATCCAGATGGCTCTGGATCAAGGCGTCCGATGCATCGAGCACGGCTTCCTGATGGACGAAGCCACGATGGACCGCATGGTCGCCGAAGACATCGTGCTCTCGGCTCAGGCGTTCATGAGCTATACCGCGTTCCAGGATCCTGCCGGGATCCCCGGCTTCGGGCCCGAGCAGATCGCGAAGGGTTTGCAGGTGAACGCGGGGGCGGACCAGATGTTCGAGTGGGCCGCCGAGAAGGGCGTCGACATGTTCAGCGGCAGCGACATGTTCACATACGACCTCCTGCCGAGCGCGATCCTGAACGTGACCCAGCTCGAGCGGTGGTTCGCTCCCGTGCAGGCGCTTCGTGCGGCGACGTCGAACGCCGGACGCTGGCTCCTGGAAACCGGCCCGAAGAACCCGTACAAGGCGGGCCCCCTCGGTGTAATCGAAGAAGGCGCATACGCCGACCTGATCCTGGTGGACGGCGACCCGACGCAGAGCACCGAGGTACTCGTGGACCCGGACAACGTCGACATGGTGATGATCAACGGCATGGTCCGTAAGAACGAGATGAATTGAGCCGGGGGCTCAATCCATGATGCGCCAACGTTGCACCCCGCATGCCGCGGCGAGCCTGCTCTGGCTCGCGGCGGCGTGTGCGTCTCCGGACGGAGATTGGGAGTCGGGTACTTCCCGTGTCTCGGCGACGGGCTTCACACACGGTGTAGCTGCCGGCCCTGTGCCCTGGAATCAAGTGGATTTCGACTCCCCGCAAAACGGTGGAGACCGCCTGACCTTCGCGCTCTTCGCTGACCTCACCGGAGGCGAGCGTCCAGGCGTATTCGACGTCGCCGTCGAACAGCTCAACCTCCTCCGACCCGAACTGATCGTGAACGTCGGTGACCTGATCGAGGGCGACAGCGACAACCCGGCCGTTCTTGCGGCACAGTGGGATGCATTCGACGAGCGAGCGGGCCGGGCCCGCGCGCCGCTCTTCTATGTCGGGGGCAACCACGACCTGACCGGCGAGGCGCTCCGCGGCGTGTGGGCCGAGCGCTACGGGCCGACCTACTACTGGTTCCGCTACGACGACGTCCTCTTCCTCGTCCTCGACACCGAAGACAACACGCCGGAGCGGATGGCGGAGATCGAGGCGGAGCGCACAGCCGCCGTGCGCATCTATTCGGAGGAGGGACCGGAGGCGTTCGCATCGACACCGTACGCCACGATGCCCGAACGCACGGCAGGCACGATCGGGGCAGCGCAGTCCGCCTACTTCGTCGACGCGATCGCAGCGAACGTGGACGTCCGGTGGACCTTCGTGCTGACCCACAAACCCGCGTGGCAGAGAGACGGGGAGCAGAATTTCGCCGCGATCGAGGCCGCGCTCGCGGAGCGTCCCTACACCGTATTCAACGGGCACGTCCAGGCGTACGGATACGAGGAGCGTCACGGACGCGACTACATCCAGCTCGCGACGACAGGCGGCCTTCAGTTCCCCGAGCTGGGGCGCTCTGCCGACCATCTGACTTTGGTCACCGTGGACGACGACGGGGTCGACGTCGCGACACTCCTCCTCGGTGGGATCCTCGATCGAACGGGCGCGATTCCCGCGCGCGGTGACACGCTCTGCTTCGAATCGATGAAATGCGGGCGCTGACACGCCTGGCCTCGTCTTCTACGACGACCCGTTGGCGCAAACGGGCACCCCATCAGCGCTGGACGAAATATCTTTCTGACGACTTCCGACGATAGGCATCCATGGAGCATCCCGAATGAAGTTCACCATCGGTAACGCTCGGTCCTTTCTCTCCCGTCTGGTACTCGCGGCATCTCTCGTCGCTCTGCCGGTCTCTGCACAGGAACGCGACGCCGATGAGGTAGCCCGGGAGCTTTCCAACCCCACAGCGCCAGTCTTCTCCTTCACCTCGTTCCTCGACGTGACGAAGTACAAGGGAGATCTGCCGGGCGCCGGCGACCAGACCGCATGGACGTACTCCTTCCAACCCCCCGCGCCATTCGAATTAGGAGGCGGACTCAACTTCTTCGTCCGCCCGCTCATTCCTTTGGTGCTGACCTCCCCGAAGTTCACCGGGACCGGCTTCGAGGGCTCGGGCTTCAACCTCGGCAACATCTCCATGGACGTCTCTCTGGGTAAGACGTCGCCGAACGGCTTGATCCTGATCGGCGGGACCGTGTGGACACTCCCAACGCATACCGATCCAGATCTCCGTGCCAACTTCTCGCTGGGCCCTGAGGTCGCGGTCGGTCTGATGAAGCCGTGGGGCGTCGCTCTGCTCCTTCTCACGCAATCCTTCGAGCTCGAGGGCGAAGACAGGTCGAGCACACTCGGCGGCCAGTACGTCTTCGCGAAGGGACTCGGTGGAGGCTGGCAGTTCGTAGCCAACCCGCCGTTCTCGTACAACTGGACTTCCGAAGACTTCACCTTCCCGATCGGAGGGGGGCCGTTTCGGACGCTCTTTGTCGGCGACACGCCGGTTAAGGTCGGGGGGCAGTTCTGGTACTATCTCAGCCAACCGGACCCCCTCGGCCCGGAATGGCAGCTCCGCGTGCAGATTCAGCCCGTGCTCACCCGTCCCTGGTAGCGCAGCATCGGCCCCTCCCGCTTTCGACCCAACGTCCCGATCGCACTGATGAAAAATCGTCTCACTGCCGCTCTGCTCTTCCTTGCCCTTGGATGCACGCTGATCGCCAGCCCGGCCACCGCACAAACCTCGTTCACCTTCGGTGGTTTCGTGAAATTCGACGCCATCGCGACGGACTTCAATAACGGCACTGTCGACAACAACGACGTGTTGCGCGACATCCACCTGCCCGGGGCCATTCCCGTAGGTGGGGTCAACGAGACCTTCGCGACCCTGGACTACCACGCCAAGGAGTCCCGCTTCAACGTCGGGACGCTCACCGAACTCCCGAACGGCAAGACGGTGCGGTCG
>JBDGVS010000385.1:0-3099 GCA_039585535.1 Gemmatimonadota bacterium
GGTAGCGATATTCACCCTTGCTATCTGACTCAGCAGCTATGCCCGACGAGAATTTGATCCACCCACCGGCAATCGACGTCCGGGAAGATTCGGATCTTGAACTGTACGGGAATGGCGCTTCGCCTCCGGCGATCCCGATGGAGGGCGCCTACTACCCGATTTCGGAAGAACCCTCGGGTGGGATTGATGTACGGCGGTACCTGTTCGCTTTGCTGCGTTACAAGTGGCTCCTCGCCTTGTCACTCGTTCTGGGGACGGGCGGAGCCTTTCTGGTTTGGAATAGCATCGAGGTCAGCTATTCCGCGGAAGGGAATCTCTGGATCGAGGTCGAGAATAGGGGTGGAGCTGGTGACGTGACCCCGATCCGAGCCAGTGGTCTGCTTGAGTCCAACGCCTGGATCGAACTACTACGATCCTATCAGGTGCTGGACACGGTGGCTGTGCGTGAGCGGCTGTTTCTTCGGGTACCACCGGAGTTTTCGCCCGCCTTCGAACGCTTCGACCTGGCTGAGCAGTTCGTCCCGGGGAGTTACGTGCTGCGCGTGGGTAGCGCGGGCGAGGACTTTGTCCTCACGACCCGTGACGGAGCTCTCGTGCAGCAGGCTGCGTTTGGGGTCCCGATCGGTGAGAACGTTGGCTTCCGCTGGACACCGTCTCCCGGCTCGTTCAAGTCGGACGCAGAGGTTGCATTCACTGTGGTCACGGCCCGTGACGCTGCCCGCGACCTTTCCGAACGGCTCATGACCTCGATGGATGGTGCCGGGAACTTCCTGAGCCTTTCAATCGATGGTAAGAATCCGCAAGAGATCGCCTCGATCCTGAACTCGGTAATGGATCGGCATGTGACGATCTCTGCTGAGTTGAAGCGCAGTCGGCTCGACGAGACGTTGGTGATTCTCGAGGAGCAGCTTCAGTTGATGGAGGCAGAGCTTGCCCAGGCCGAGCGAGATCTGGAAGAGTTTCGGATCGCCACGATCAGCATGCCCTCCGATCAATCAATGGCGATTGCCGCTGGGCTTCAGATCACGCGAGACCCTGTCTTTGGAAGCTATTTCGACATGCGAGTGGAGGTCGAACAGCTTCAGCGAGACCAGGCGCGTCTTCAGGAGATCATCGATGAGTTCGGATCCGGTGACGTCAGGATCGAGGCCCTCGAGGTGATTCCGGCAGCGTCGACCTCATCTGAGCTTCGTCGGATTCTCGATGAACTCGTCGAGGCTCGGTCGGAGCTTCGAGTCCTCCGGGATCGTTACCAAGATGACTATGCGCCAATCCAGGCCCTGCTGACGCAGGTCGAGACGATCGAAGGTCAGGCGATTCCTCGCGTGGTGCAGGGGATCATGAGAGAGCTCCAGGAACAAGAGGCGGACCTACAGGCTCGGGTCTCGATGACTCAGACCGAATTGCGTGAGATCCCACCTCGGACGATCGAAGAGGGTCGCCTTGAGCGGCGGGTCCTGACGACGACGACGCTGTACCAGGAGATCCGGGGTCGGGTAGAAGCGGCACGACTCGCAGCCGCCAGCTCAATTCCGGATGTCCGCGTGCTGGACGCAGCGACGGTGCCGTCGAGGCCTTCCCAGGATCAGCGACTGCCGCTCGCTGCGATGGTCCTCTTTGGATGCCTCGGTGCCGCGATGGGCGGAGCGATTCTCCTCGACCGTATGGACTCCCGGTTCCGCTACGCTGACGATGTTGGCCGAGATATCGGCCTCGATATCCTTGGTTCGATCCCACGGATCGAGTCTGGGAGGGGACGCCGAGGAGTCATGAACGCGGCGCAGGCTCTCGAGGCATTCCGGGAGCTACGAATTCACGTCGGCTTCGCCTATGGGGCTGCGGGCCCCATCACGCTCGCCATCACTAGTCCCTCGGAAGGGGAGGGGAAGTCACTCATTTCCTCCAATCTGGCGGTGGCGTTCTCGGAGGTCGGGCGGAGGACACTGTTGATCGACGGTGACACGCGGCGAGGGGATGCCCACCGCCTGCTCGGTCGAGAGCGGTCCCCGGGATTGATCGATTACCTGCGGGAGCGATCGGGTGACGACATCATTCAGTCGACGGACCATCCAAATCTGGACTTCATCGGATCGGGGTCGAGAGGCGTGTCGACGCCTGAACTGCTTGCGTCGCCGCGGATGGCCCACTTCATCGGCACGCTAAAGCGAACCTACGACGTGATTATTCTGGATTGTCCTCCGCTGGCGTCCGGCGGCGACCCGCTGATCCTCGGCTCATTGACGGGTAACCTGGCCGTCGTAATTCGCACGGGATCGACCGAAAAGGCGTTGGCTCACGCTAAGCTCGACCAACTTTCACGACTCCCCATCCGGATCCTCGGCGCGATCCTCAACGACGTGTCGGATCGGGATAGCCACCACTCGTACTACGCTACTTACCTGCCCAGCTATGAGCCGGTCCCCGAGGAAGGCGACGAAGAACTGACGCCGCTCTTGGGAGACAGCTCTCGCTCCGAAGTCGATTGAGGGGAGAAGTCTCGCTCTAACCCTCAGCTGGTGACGGCATTGTCAGGCGTCGTAGGCGCGCACCCGAAAGCTTCCGTCATCTTCCTGAGCTTTTCGAAGGGCCATCGTGGCCCGTAGGAGCATATCCTCGGCCGCAGTCGGCTCATTGGTCGAGGCTACGAACACTCCAGCGCGGATCTGCGCCAGACTTTCCGCGTCGACGCCATAGCCCTGCCTATCAGCGTCCGCCTTCAGCGCCTCGAGCACCCGGTCGGCCAACCGAACCGCACCGTCCTGATCGGTACCGGGAGCCACCACAACGAACTCGCCCGGGCCGAGGCTTCCGATCGTGTCGCAGATCCGTGTGACGGTCCGGAGGGCCTCCGCAATGGGTCGGCTGACGTCTTGCACTCCCCCCAGTTCTTCACCGTCCGCTCGTGTGGTCCCCTCGACTTGATGGGATCCGAATGCGACGCACGTGACGGGCCGATCGAAGCGTAGCGCGTCCGCGCTGATTTCACGCGCGCGTTGTAGGATTCCCCGCACGTTGTAGAATCCGGTCGCCGGATCCATAAGCCCGTCGTCGCGTACGCGATCGCTTTCCTGCTTCGCCCGGATGAACGTGTCGAGGCGC
>JBDGVS010000386.1:0-3624 GCA_039585535.1 Gemmatimonadota bacterium
GTTGCCGTACCGTTCGCTGATCGCATCCCGACCTAGACGCGCAATGGCATCCTTGAAGTCCAGGTACACGCCGTTCTTCAGCTCGCCCACGCCGTGGCCACTGTCGACCATCTCCTTGGCGCGACGGGACGCGATGTCACGCGGCGACAGGTTCCCGAAGGACGGGTAGAATCGCTCCAGGTAGTAGTCCCGCTCATCCTCGGGGATGTCACGGGCCCGGCGCGTCTCGTCTTTGTCCTTCGGCACCCAGATGCGGCCGTCATTCCGGAGCGACTCGCTCATCAGCGTGAGCTTCGACTGATAGTCGCCCGACGGCGGGATACACGTGGGGTGGATCTGCGTGTAGCACGGATTCGCAAAGCCGGCGCCGCGTCGGTGCGCGCGCCACGTGGCGGTGACGTTGCAGTGCTTCGCGTTCGTCGACAGGAAGAAGACGTTCGAGTAGCCGCCGGTCGCGAGCACCACGGCGTCTGCCGTGAACGACTCGATAGCGCCGGAGACGAGGTCTCGGGTGACGATGCCACGGGCCACTCCGTCCACCATCACGACGTCCATCATTTCGTGGCGTGTGGACACATCTACGGTGCCGGCGGCGACCTGTCGTTCGAGCGCCTGGTAGGCTCCGAGGAGGAGCCCTGCGCGACGGCCTGGTCGATGATGTTCAGGCTGATCTGAGCGAGACGATGAACGTTGGCCTCGCGGGAGCGGAAGTCGCCCCCCTTCACGGTGTCGTAGAAAAGACGGAAGACCGAGTCTCCGTCGTTCTGGTAGTTCTTCGCGGCGTTGATACCGCCCTGGGCGGCGATCGAGTGGGCACGGCGCGGCGAATCGTGGAAGGTAAACGCCTTCACGTTGTACCCGAGCTCGCCCATCGTTGCGGCCGCCGAGGCCCCGGCGAGGCCGGTTCCGACAATGATTACATCGTATTTCCGCTTGTTCGACGGGTTCACCAGCTTCATGTCGAAGCGATGCTTGTCCCATTTCTCGGCGAGCGGGCCGGCGGGGATCTTGCTGTTCAGTTCCACGGATGAAAAGACCTTTTCTCGACGCAGCCGGAGCCGCTAGGAGATGACGCCGGCCAGAACCAGCGTCGGAGGCGTGAGGAATCCGACGAAGACGACCACGGCGAAGCCGATCGCGAACGGGCGGCGGAGGTGGTTGTACTTCGGGTGACTCAGACCGAGCGTCTGGAAGAAGCTCCACACGCCGTGGTAGAGGTGAAAGCAGAGTGCCGTCTGCGCGAGCAGGTACACCCCGAAGATGAGCGGACTCTGGAAGGCGCTCACGTAGTTCTGGTGGACTGCACCCGCCACGAAGGACGAGTGGGCCTGCCCCGACGTGAAGTGCAGGATGTGGTAGACGATGAAGAGCAGGAGGATCACGCCGCCCCAGCGCATGGTGCGGGAGGCGTACGAGAGACTCAGGCTCTGCTCCTTCGTGTATCCGGTCGGACGAGCTGCCCGACTCAGCTGAGAGAGCTGAATGGCCGAGACGACGTGGATCGCCACCGCGCCGAGCAGCACGAAGCGGGCGAGCCAGAGCACGCCCTCGTGCGGCACCAGCGGGTACCCGACCTCACGCAGGAACTCGGCATAGACGTCCATCGCGAAGTGCCCGTCCGTAGGCGGGAACAACATCTTCAGGTTCCCGATCATGTGGACGAAGACGAACCCGAAGAGCACGACTCCCGAGGCGGCCATCAGGACTTTCTTCCCGACGGTAGTTCGGTAGAGTGTGGCCACGCGGCGCATTACGGCTCCAGGCGGAGTTTCGATTGTCGAGAGTATTGGATCGACCAGCGCCGACCCGGGGGCAGCCCGGCCCCACTTCCCCATCCCACCCCCTGCTGCGCCTCTTCAATGTAGCGGGCCGGGCGAAGATGGGAACGCGCAGCTACTCCGCCCTGAGCGTCTCCAGCGGATCCGTCCGTGCAGCGCGCCTGGCCGGGAGCCAGCTGGCCAGCCCAGCCGCCGCCATCAGCAGAGCCCCCGCACCCATGAGTGCCACGGGATCGGTGCCCCCGACTTCGTAGAGTCGGTCCTCGAGGAGACGGCCAACCCACATCGCACCGAGTACTCCGATGACAGAGCCCGCGAGAGCCAGACGGAGTCCGCCCCCCACGACGTGGCGTTCGACACTTTTTCGCGCGGCCCCGAGCGCCAGGCGAATGCCGAGCTCACGACGCTGCTGGCGCACGTTATAGAGGAGGGTCCCGTACAGGCCTGCGGCCGCAAGCAAGAGCGCGGCGACGCCGAACGCTCCGAAGATCGCCGAGTCGAAACGACGCTCCGCCATCGAGTCGCTGATCCACTCATCCATCGCTCGCACGATCGGCACAGGCATATCGGGCGCGGCCCGCCACACAGCCTCGCGCAGCGTGCGGGACAGTCCTTCCGGCGCCTCGCCGGCAAGACGCACAGCCATGTGCGCCATGGGGATATCGAACGGCAGCGATTCCATGGGCACGTAGACGTAAGCCTCGTCCGGCTGGTCGAGTCCATAGTGCTTGTTGTCTCCCACCACCCCGACTACACGTCTCCTGGTCCGCTCGGGGTCACCGAATACCCGCCCAATCGCAGTCCCCACAGAGCCGAACGCATCGATCGCAAACCGCTCGGACACCACGACCGGCACCGGGTCCTCTGAAGCCTCTGCCTGACTCCAGATGGCGCCGGCCGTCAACGGGATCGCCAGCGTCTCGAAGTAGCCGCGACTCACTGGGTGGAGGACGATACGGAGCCGCTCCGCCTCGATGCCGTCGGCCTCCTCCACGCTGTTCATCCAGCAGCATCGGCCGGTGCCCGTGAACTCGAAGGGCTGCGTGAGTCCGTAGGCCGCAGCTTCCACACCCGGTACCGACTGGAGTGACTCGAGTACTGCGTCCATCGCCGCTCGATAGCTGTCGGGGGTCTCGTGACCCGTGGGCGTGAGTGGCAAGGTCCACACCCCGACGGGATCGAAGCCCGGATTCGGCGCCTGCGCGTTGACGTAGCTGCGCAGGAGAAGTCCCGCCTGCGCCACGAGAATCAGCGAGACGGCGACCTCCGCGACGACCAGCCCCCCCCGGAGCCTCCGAGTACCCAGCCCCGAGGTCGTGCTCCGCGACGAGCCCTTAAGCTGACTGGTCAGATCGTTGCCGATGGTCCGCAGCGCCGGCACGAGCCCGAAAACGAGTGCCGTCATCAACGAAACGACACCGGCGAACAGCGCCACGCGCCAGTCCAGGACTACCGCCTCGCTACGCGGGAGCGCGTGAGGATTGATCGCGAGCAGACCCATGAGACCGAGCCAGGCCAGCCCCAGCCCGAGGACACCACCGAGTGCGCCCACGACAAGGCTCTCAGCTGTAAGCTGTTGAACCAGTCCGCCCGCCCCGGCCCCCATCGCCCGCCGGATCGCCATCTCCTGGGCGCGCCCGAGGCCCCTGGCCAGGAAGAGGTGCGCCACATTCAAGCAGGCCACGAGCAGGAGCAGTCCGACGGCCCCGAGGAGCAGGTTCAGTCCAGTACGCACTCGCTGGACCGAAGCGTCCTGCAGCCCGGCAACCGGAAACTCGTCCGCGTTACCGTCCCGGTCGACATGATGATCCGGATACGTCTCCGCCATGTAGCCGGACAGCTCGTC
>JBDGVS010000387.1:0-3094 GCA_039585535.1 Gemmatimonadota bacterium
CCATGAAGAGCGGAACCAGTCGAGGATGCGATCGAGGGCCGCGCGGTTCGTTACCACCAGCGCCGAGGCGAGAGAGCCCAGCACACCCTCCACAGCCACGGTATCGTCTGCGTCTGCGTCGATGAAATCCGACAGCACACCGAGGACGCCGGCATCACCCTGGTCCAGAGCAGCCCGTACGACAGGTTCTACCCCTTCCCTGTCGCGATCCAGGCTTTCCAGCGCAGCGCGGCGCGCTCCGAGCGTGGCAGCCCGATCCGCGGCCTCACGTTCCCGACGGCGAGCAGCCTCAAATCCGGCGCGCGCTTCCTCCAGAGTGGTCACAGCAACATCGGACGCGTTCCGAGCAGCGGTCAGCGCCGCAGCGAGCTCGTCCAGCTTTCCAGAAAACAGGTCGCCCTGCGATTCGAGCGTAGAAAGCGTATCCGACGTGTTGGAGAGCTCCTGTGTGGCCTGAGCGAGGCGTCGTTCCAGCTCAGACGCCTGTGCATCGCCCGCCTCCGCGTCTCCTTCGAGTTGGGCCCCACGTCGCGCCAGATCTCGAGCGGTCGACTCGACCCCCTCCAGAGCGGCACGCGCCTCCTGAAGGCGCTCTCGCACCTTCTGGGTCTCTGCGGCACGCTCTGCGGCCACGGATTTGATACCGCCCAACTCTTTTTCTACCCCGTCTCTCGCCACGGCGAGCTCCGCAGCTTCCTGATCCAGTTCGGCCGAACGCTCTCGCGCCTCGGCCCGCTCCTCGTCGATCTGCGCGAGTCTACGCTCGGCATACGCAGCCCGCTCGTCGGCAACCGCGAGATCACGCTCCCAGCGCACGAGTTGCTCCCGCACCCCTTCGAGTGCCTTCGCAGCCGCAATGCGCTCTTTCTCGGCATCCACCTCGCGGAGACGGAGTGCTTCATACTCCGTTTCGGCGGCCGAAAGCTCCGCGACCATGCCCTGTTCGGTCTGCTGGTCCCCCTGAAGGACCTTCTGGACGCTTTCGAGCCGTGTCCGAAGTGTGTCCAGCTGATGGCGTACGACCGCGACCTCGACATCGAGTCTTCGAGTCCGGTACTCCGTGTACCGCTGAGCCTTACCTCTCTGGCGCGCCAGGGAACGAACCTTCGTCTGGACCTCGGTGATGACGTCTTCGAGGCGCTGGAGGTCCATTTCGGCACGCTCCAGCCTGCGAACAGCAGCCTTCCGCCGGTCCTTGTACTTCCCGATCCCCGACGCCTCCTCGAAGAGGCCACGCCGTTCCTCGGCCCGATCGGAAAGAATCGCATCGATCATGCGATTCTCGATCATGGCGTAGGCGTTGGCACCCAGCCCGGTGTCGCGATAGAGATCTACGATATCTCGCAGACGGACGCTGGACCGGTTGATCGTGTAGTCGCTGCCTCCGTCGCGAAACACCTGGCGACCGATCTCCACTTCCTCGAAGGGGACGGGCAGTGCGCCGTCTTCGTTTGTCACGGTGAGGGAGACCGAACCGCGGTTCACGGGTCGCCGATTCACCGTTCCCTGGAAGATCGCCTCCTCCATCTTCGCACCGCGGATCGCCGTTGGCCGCTGCTCTCCGAGCACCCAGCGAATCGCGTCGGAGATGTTGGACTTGCCGCACCCGTTGGGTCCGACGACCGCAGTGACTCCTTCGTGGAACTCGACCGTGGTTGCGTCCGCGAACGACTTGAAGCCCTGGATCTTGAGCGTCTTGAGCCTCATCCGACTCCTGACGTGATCAGATAGCCCAGAAGTGCCGCGAGCACGATCGCCACAACCACGAACACGACCATCTTCCCCATTCCACCCGTCCCGTTCTCACGCGAAGTAGGTACCGGGCTCGGCAGCTCTCCCCCGACCTCGCCGAGAATCTCGTCACCCGTCCCAGCACCGATGACAGCGCGAACCAGCGGCTCGAGATCACGGATCACCATCGGAGTCGGTTCGTCGGGCCCGGCCAGGACCACGATGTCCGATGCCGAGCCGAGAAAGGCCGCCGAGGAGCTCTCGCCATCCGCGAGGTAAAGCGCCAGCGTCACTCCTGCTTCGGCCATGCCATCGGTGATACGGTACCAGCTCGGATCACGAGCGACAGAGCCAGGATCCGCCACCGGGGTGCCGGCTGTCACGAGGAGGAATTGCTCTCCCTCCGGCTGGGCGGCCACCCGGCTCATCGAGGCGCCGTAAAGTGTCGCGTCGCTCAGCCCTTCCTTGTTCGGAACGCCGGCCGCCAGGTGCAGAGACGGTTGGCCCAGCCTCCCATCGACAAGCATTACCCGCGCGCCCTCGGATCCCCAGCGTCGCGCGAGTTCGAGCGCAACAGCGGGCGCCCAGCCAGCCGCGGCAGCATCCTCCGTGGCGACGAGCGCCACTACGCGACCTGCGGCTGGAGCGGGTAGCGTCGCTCCGTTCAAGGTCTGCCACTCAGGGAGTGCGGGCATGAGCGTCGGTTGAGAGGAGCGTAAGAAGCGGGCCGGAGTCGCCCCGCTTTCGCGCGGGCAAAGGTAGAGTTCGCCACCCCCCGCGGCAATCCGCGTGGGGAGGCCGAAAGTTCAACGTTGTAGCGGTTTTAACCGATCTCATCCGCCGGAGAAGCATCCCACCGAGGCGCATCGCCCCAGAGGTTCTCCAACTGGTAGAAGAGCCGCGCCTCCGGGTGGAATACGTGAACCACGAAGTCCACGTAATCCAGGAGCACCCAGCGAGCCCCCCGAGCCCCTTCGACATGCACGGGACGGACCTCTTCCTTCTTCAATTCATCAACCACGTGGTCGGCAATGGCCTTGACCTGAACATCCGACCGCCCCGTGGCAATCACGAAGTAATCGGTAGCCGTGGATATCCCCCGCAAGTCGAGAACGACGACGTCGAGAGCCTTCAGCTCACGCGCCAGATCCACCGCACGGCGGATCTCGTCGGGGACCTCCGATGGATCGATGGAAAGATCGGTCACGTCGGTACTCAGCCGTCCTCGCGCTCTACCTCGACCGCGATGGTAACCTCGACATCCGCATGGAGTCGGACCGGAACCTCGAAGGAACCGATCTCTTTGATCGGGTCCTCGAGCTGTACGGCCTTCTTGTCCCGCTGGACGTCGAGCCCACCTGCG
>JBDGVS010000388.1:0-4803 GCA_039585535.1 Gemmatimonadota bacterium
GGTAAAGCATCTCGTAGACATGCTGGCCGCACGGCTGACCTCGGGCTCTCTGGAGAACGTGGTGGGAGTGCCCACGTCGCTTCGCACTGAACGTCAGGCGCGCGAGCTGGGCATCCCGCTGGGGGAGCTCTCCGAGCATGAGCGACTGGATCTGACGATCGATGGTGCGGACGAGATCTCCCCTGAACTCGATCTCATCAAGGGGTTGGGGGGCGCGCTCCTCCGCGAGAAGATGGTCGCACAGGCGTCAGAACGACTGTTGATCATCTCGGACGACCGCAAGCTGGTAGCTGGCCTCGGTCAGAAGGGGCCCCTGCCGGTCGAAGTCGTTGGCTGGGCATGGGACGCGCACCTGCCCTTTCTCGAGGGACTCGGAGCCACGGTCCGCCTCCGGACCGGAACGGACGACGAACCGGTCTGGAGTGACAACGGAACACTCTTCCTGGACTGTTCCTTTCCTGACGGGATCCACGATCCGTCGGAGCTGGAGCGGACACTTCTCTATCGCGCCGGCATCGTCGATACCGGCCTCTTTCTCGGCATGGCCAGCACGGCCGTGATCGCGTCAGGCGAGGGTATTACTACCATGCACCGCCCGTGACCACGAAGATCGCTCCCTCGATCCTCTCGGCCGATTTTTCGCGCCTCGGTGAGGAGATCGCCGCTGTGGAAGCCGGTGGGGCCGACTGGATCCACGTAGACGTCATGGATGGCCACTTCGTGCCGAACATCACGATCGGGCCGGTCGTGACTCGTGGTGCGCGCCGCGCGACGGAGCTACCGCTCGACGTCCACTTGATGATCGAGGAGCCCGATCAATACGTGCAGGCCTTCGTGGACGCGGGCGCGCATGTGATCACGGTGCATCAAGAGGCTTGCCGTCACCTGCATCGTACGCTCCATCTCATTCGGGAGCTCGGGGCTCTCGCCGGCGTTGCCCTGAATCCCGCCACGCCACTCGAGTCGGTTCGCGACGTGCTCCCCGAGATCGATCTGCTGCTGGTCATGTCGGTAAATCCGGGCTTCGGTGGTCAGTCGTTCATCCCTGCGAGCACAGAGAAGGTGCGCCGGGCTCGCAGGATGCTCGACGAAGTCGGATCGACGGCGCTGATCGAGATCGATGGTGGAGTCGACACGGGGAACGCCCGTGAGATCGCGGCCGCCGGTGTCGATGTACTCGTCGCCGGATCCGCGGTGTACGGCCACCCTTCCGGGCCGGCTGAAGGAGTGAGAGCCATCCGGTCGGTGCTCGCCGACTGACTTCGGCTCTCGGGTGGAGATCATGGCCTTAGCGCGTCGCTGAAATTAGACTGCATTGACTGTACGACCCCCCCAAAAAGTCCTTTGAACATGACCGATTCCCAAGTCATCGACCCTGAGGCCCTGGTGCGCCTGCGTGAGTGGGGTGGTGACAAGCTCGCAGGACAGATGGTCCGGCTCTTCCTGAAGAATTCGGGGACGAGAATGGACCAGATCCGAAAGGGCACCACGGAGGAGGATTTCCAGGAAGCCGAGTGGGGCGCTCACTCACTCAAATCCAGCGCTGCGAACATTGGTGCTGAAGGTTTGCGGACGTTGGCGACCAACGTAGAGAGTTCTGCTCTGGACAAGGATATCTCGACCTTGCAAGGCTTGCTGCCCCAGATCGAATCGAGCTACGCCATGGTGATGGAAGCGTTGCGTGCCCTCGAAAAAGAGATGCCAGATGAGTCCTAAGGTTGCCGTTGTCGAAGACAATCCCGACAACAGAATGCTGGTCCAGGCCCTCCTCGAGGATTCCTACGAACTGACCGAATACGAGACCGGACTCGAGGCGGTGGAGGGTCTGCCGGGTGCCATTCCCGACGTCGTCCTGCTGGACATCTCGCTTCCGGGAATGGATGGTACCGAGGTGCTGGCGTGGATGCGTGGGCAGGAGGCGCTCATGCATCTCCCGGTGATCGCGCTGACCGCGCATGCCATGGCGGGAGACCGCGAGAAGTACCTGTCGATCGGCTTCAACGACTATGTCACGAAGCCCATTCTGGACGAAGACGTCCTCATCGAGGCAATTGAGCGTTGCCTGAACCCGACGGGCTGACTCCGGGACCGGGTCGACTCGACGCCCGTACCGCCGACGAACTCGTCTCGCTCGCAGGTGGTTCGACCGAGAATGAGCTGATAGGCCCCGATCGGGGTCTTGAACACTCAGCGCTCTACACCGTCATCTTCCTGGCCCTCATTGGCGGGGCGATGGTGCTCGCGGGTGACTCGTACTGGGGCACCAATCCTGCCGCACACTCGGTGCTCGAGTCCGTTGCGACGATCCTCGCCTTCATCGTCGGCGCGCTCGCGCTCGTGCGGTATTACAGTCGAAAGCAGGTCACCTTCCTGCTGATCGGTTGCGGCTTCCTCGGCGCGGCCATTCTGGACCTGAATCATGTGATCTCGACAACGCCGCAAATCCTGGATGCCCGTGCGACTCAGGACTCACGGCTCGATCCGGTGGCGGCATACCAGTGGACGTGGACGGCAGGTCGAGTCTTCCTGTCGATCTTCCTTTTCATGAGCCTGCTCGCGTGGCGCCAGGTGGTGCGTGAGGGGCGTGACGAAGCCATTCCAGAGGTGTCGGTCTATCTGACGGCTCTGGTTCTCACCGTCGCAAACCTCCTCTTCTTCGAATACATCCCGCTCCAGCCTCTGTCGTCCTTCACCGGCTGGGTTCGGAGACCGGGTGAACTGCTGCCCGCCCTTTTCTTCCTGCTCTCCTTCATCGGTTTCTATCGGAAGGGAAGCTGGAGGCGCGACCATTTCGAGCACTGGATGATGGTGTCGCTCCTGATCGGGATGCTGACACATCTGGCGTTCATGGCGTTCTCGTGGCAGCGCTTTGACGCGATGTTCGACGCGGCGCACGTCCTGAAGATTGCGAGCTATATCGCAATTCTTACGGGGCTTCTCTCCAGCGTGTATGCCACGTTTACCCGTGAAGCTTCGGTCCTCGATGCGCTCACGCAGTCGAATGACGCGCTCGCTCGCGAGGTGGACTTCCGCGCCAAGACCGAGCAGGCCGTCAAGGAGAGCAGCGAGCGACTGCAGCGCTTCCAGCACGCAGGCCCAGGTGGTGGGGGGGAGGGCCGTTGCGACCCAGAGTATTCTCCGTGACGTCACGGAGCAGCGCCTCGCTGAACGCCGGCTCGACGAGTCGCAGCGAAACCTCGAAGCGCTCGTTGAGAATACCGGCGATTCGATCTGGTCCGTCGACCGTGATCATCGGCTCATCACGTTGAACTCGGCGTTCTCTCTCGCCGTGGAGGCGAGCACGGGTGATGAGCCCAAAGCCGGTATGCTGCCCTCTGAGCTCTTCTCCAGCGAGGACGACGCTCAGTGGTATCGCGAGCTATATGCTCGGACCCTGTCTGGAGAGCGCCACGTAGCGGTTCGTTCGGATGTGGTGGACGGTCAGCTGCGGTACTCCGAACTCTACGCGAATCCGATTCAGTCTCTCGAGGGTGTGATCGGCGCTGTCTTCTTCGGAAAGGACGTGACTCAGCGCGTCCGAGCCGAGGAGGCGTTGCAGATTGCCAAGGATGAGGCGGAGGCCGCGAACAAGGCGAAGAGTGACTTCCTGGCAAACATGAGCCATGAGTTGCGGACGCCGCTGAACTCGGTCATCGGCTTCACGAACATCATGCTCAAGAACAAGGATGAGCGCCTCAACGACAAGGATATCGGCTTCCTCACCCGGGTTCTTTCCAACGGAAAGCACCTGCTCGCGCTCATCAATGAGGTTCTCGATCTGGCGAAGGTCGAAGCCGGGCGGATGGAGCTCATCATCGAAGAGATCGATCTCGCGCATCTGTGTGTCGAGACGGTCCAGCAGCTTGAAGGACAGGCGAAAGCGAAGGAAGGAGCCATTGAGCTTCTGGCGGATGTTCCCGAGGACGTCGCCCTCGTAGAGACGGACTCTGCGAAGCTCAAGCAGGTCATCATCAACCTGGTAGGAAACGCGCTCAAGTTCACCGAGACGGGGTCCGTATCGGTTCGTCTCGACCTCGCTGCGGACGGTCGCACCCCCATCGCCATCTCGGTGGTCGACACCGGGATCGGCATCCCCGACGACCGACTCGGCGCCATCTTCGAGGCCTTCCAGCAAGCCGAGGCGGGAACGTCGCGAAAGTACGGAGGCACGGGACTCGGATTGGCGTTGTCACGGTCGATCTGTCTTCTGATGGGCTACGATCTGATCGTTGAGTCCGAGCTCGGCACGGGTTCGACTTTCAAGATCGTGCTGGGCGAACGAGCGGAGCGTCCGGTCAAACCGGAGCATCAGGACGATCAAGAACCTCTGCCTGGCCAGATGGCCGTACCGGCGGTGACTACCCCGGTGGGCTCCGAGGATGCCGCGGACGAGCCCTGGCGGTTCGGGACCAAGCCGCCGATGTCCTCGGAGGACCGCGGCGCGGCGCGAGCCCCTGCTTCTGGTGACGGGGTCGTATCAAGCGGACCGGGCGCCTCGGAGAAGGCCGCGGACGCGCCTCGACCGGGATGGACTGACTTCAAGGTGCTGGTGATCGATGATGAGGCCGACTCGCGCCTCCTCGTGTCTCACACGCTCGCCGACTTCGGGTGCCAGGTATTCGTTGCGTCGAACGGGAAGGATGGACTTCAGCTGGCTCGGGAGCACCATCCTGATCTCATCACGCTCGATCTCATCATGCCTGGAATGAACGGATGGGAGGTGCTCGAGCGGCTCAAGAGCGACAAGAGTCTGCGCCCGATTCCGGTCGTCGTCGTCAGCGTGGTTGCGAATGAAGGACGTGG
>JBDGVS010000389.1:0-3080 GCA_039585535.1 Gemmatimonadota bacterium
GAGCGGCTGGTTGCTGGGTGAGGAAGCGATCGCGAGCAAGGCGGCGATCGTGACCATCGACAAGGGCGAGGGCTCGATTCTCATGTTGGGCTTCCGTGCCCAGCATCGCTCCCAGACCTATGGCACCTTCAAGCTTCTCTTCAATGCGCTGCAGGCTCAGCCCGCGGACATGGCTGCCGGCGGAGGTGACTGACCGGAGTCAGCCGCCGGGTGTGACGGTTACTCCCACGATCCTCGTCAATTCCGGGAAGTCCGCGTCGAGGTACTCGTTGCCTCGGGCGGCAGCCATCGCCTGGTACGGGCCGTCGCCTCGCGGCGGCCCGTCTCCGTATTCAGCGTAGAAGGCGTCGACGACTTCCATGCCCTCGATGACTTCGCCGAATGGGGTGAAGCCCTCGCCGTCCAGGGCTGCGTTGTCCTTGTAGCTGATAAAGACCTCGGTCGTGCGTGTGTGCAGGCCGCCCTTGGCGAACGCGACTCGACCGCGCGCGTTGGTTTCGATCACCGGATCATCGACCAGGTACTCCGACTTCCATACCTGATTCACGTACGGATTGTCGTTGAGCCCGAACTGGGCCATGAAGTTCGGCAGGACACGGTAGACGCGCGTGTCATCGTAGAAGCCGCCCATCGCGAGGTTGTAAAAGCGATCGGCGCCGAGCGGCGCCCACGAGCGGACAACCTGGATGACCACATCTCCCTCGCTCGTCTCGAGCTTCACCTGGTACCGCTCCGGTGCAGTCTCCGCGTAGCGGTTCGGTCGAAGGAGAGGATCCGTCCGCCTGGGATCTGTCGGCTCTTCGGCATCGGGTGCCCCTCCGCACGCCGCGGTGAGCAGCGTCAGTAGCAGAAGGAGTGGGCGCGCATGTCGGTTCACTGTGGACTCCGGGATTCGATCGTGGAGTCCCCATCTTCGTCGGCGGAGGGCGGCAGTCAAGCCGACGGACGCCGGGGTTGCCTCGGCTCACCTGCGAAAAGAGTCTTGAGTGATGATCGATCTACGAAGCGACACGGTGACGCGGCCGACCCCGGCGATGTACGAGGCGATGGCCGGGGCCGAGGTCGGAGACGACGTCTACAGCGACGATCCTACGGCGAATGCGCTCGAGGAGCGGACGGCAGAGCTGCTCGGGAAGGAGGCAGCCGTCTTCGTTCCTACGGGGACCATGTCCAACCAGATCGCGATCCGTGCACACACGGAGCCTGGCGATCTCGTTTTCATCGAACGGAATGCGCACATCGTCACCAGCGAGGGGGGGGCGGGGGCTGCCCTGGCTGGTGTCACGATGCGACCCATCGACGGCGAACACGGGGTTTTTGGTCCGGAAGACGTCGTTGGAGCCCTCGGACGCCCCCATCCGTTCAATCCATCGAATCTCGGTTCGCCGGCGACCCTTCTCTGACTGGAGAACTCTCACAACGCCGGTGGTGGGACGGTGTGGCCGATGGATCGGCTGGCAGCAGTCTGTGCCGTCGGTCGGGAGCACGGACTGACGCTACACCTCGACGGTGCTCGGCTCTGGCACGCGTCTGCCGCGTCGGGCGTAGCCCCGCGCGACTTCGCCGAACCCTTCGACACGGTGAACGTGTGCTTCAGTAAGGGGCTTGGCGCTCCGATGGGATCAGCGCTGGCGGGCCCACCCGAAGCGATCAAACGCGCCCGACGTTTCAAGCAGCAGTTCGGGGGCGGAATACGTCAGGCCGGGGTCATTGCCGCCGCGGCGCTCCACGCGCTGGAGCATCACATCGAGGATCTCCCTCGTGATGTCGTCAACGCGCGTCGACTCGCGGACGGGCTCGGCGACCTGGCCGACGTTCGGATCGATATCGATCGGGTCCAGTCCAATATCGTTCGTTTCGAGGTGGCGATGGACGCCGGAGTCTTCGCGACGGAGTGCCACGCCCGCGGCGTCTACGTTCTACCGAACGGCCTCCACGGGGTGCGCGCCGTGCTACATCGTGACGTCGCGGACGGGGATGTCGTCACCGCGTTGGACGTGATGACGGCGGTGCTGATCGGAGCGGGGGCGGTGGCTGGCCTCCCATGACCTTCGACGTGCGGGTCAGCGACTCCCCGGTCGACTTCGTCGAACGCGCGGGGGCGTGGCTCGAGCGTCGGGAGGACCACCACAATCTTCTGTTGGGTCTGGCTACCGCGCGCCTGCAGACGCAGACGTGGCCCGCCGGTGACTTCTTCGCGACCGTCGAGAAGGACGGCCGCGTTGTCGGATGCGTGGTCCGGACTCCCCCTCACAAGGCACTCCTGACCGATATACCCGTCGAGGCGGCCTCCTCCGTGGCCGCAGCATTGTCGGAGCGCTTCGAGGTCATCCCTGCGACGTTTGGGCCGCGGGCGGCCGGTGAGGCGGTGGCGGCAGCGTGGGCGAGGCTTCGGGGTGTGCGTTACGTCGCCGGAATGCCACAGGGACTGTATCGACTCGATCGGGTGATCGCGGCGACGGGCGTGCCGGGTTCCATGCGACTGGGAACGGACGCCGACGTCGAACGGGCCCTGGCGTGGGGCCAGGGATTCACTCGCGACACCGGAATCGGATTTCCGCTGAGGGCGGATTCCGTACGACGCTGGCTCGACCACAATGCGCTGTTTTTCTGGGAGCGTGATCGCGAACCCGTCAGCATGGCGGTGGCGCACGGTCGAACGCGCAGGGGGGTTCGCATCGGATACGTGTACACCCCTCCGGAGCGGCGCGGGAATGGATATGCCGGCGGGCTCGTAGCTGAACTCAGCCAGGCGATGCTGGACGGTGGCTGTGAATTCTGCGTTCTCTATACAGATCTCACGAACCCGACCTCGAATGCGATCTACCGTCGTATCGGCTACGACGTGATCGCCGAACTCTCCGACTTCGACTTCGAGTAGCGGGGCACATATCGGGGCACTCGTGCCCGGTACTCCTCGTACGCGTCGCCAAAGCGCTCCACGAGCTCGCGCTCTTCCAGGAGCACGATGAGGTGGATCACAGGCAGGCTGAGTCCGGCTACGATCAGGGCACCAAGCCAGTTGGAGAACAGCGCGTACGCCATCGTGCCGAGGGCGATTTCCACGTACCGCGGATGCC
>JBDGVS010000390.1:0-3073 GCA_039585535.1 Gemmatimonadota bacterium
AGCGGCTCGCCGCGCTGTTGAATCCGGCACCGGACGGGACGTTCGATACGCATCCCGTCTCGACCCGGGTGAATCGCACGACCGAGAACGATCGGGAGTTGATCGCCCCCGTCGAGCAGTGGCCCGTCGCCTAGAGACCCTCGCCGTCGGATATGCCCGGCGAGCCGCTGGGGCGCGAGGGAATGACCTGGCCCGGCAGTGTGAGCAGGATCTTCCCATCCTCGACCACGGCCTCGCCGTTGATGATCACGTGGTCGATCCCGGAGGCATGTTGATGCGGCTCGAAGAAGGTGGCTTCGTCGGCGATGGTCTCGAGATCGAACACGACCAGGTCGGCCCAGTTGCCGACGCGGATCTCCCCTCGGTCTTGCAGGCCCATGATTCGAGCGGGCAGAGACGTCTGTGATCGGATGGCAGATTCCATCGACAATGCGCCGGCGGTCAACGCGTACTGGCGAATCTTGCGGGGGAAGGTGCCGTAGTAGCGCGGGTGCACGGAGCCGTCCTCCGGCAAGGCGATGCCGCCGTCGGACGCCGTGGCGACCCACGGCTGTGCCGCGTACGCCTCGACATCGGTCTCAGACATCGAGAAGCCTCTCAAGCGGCCGCCTCCGCGACGGTCGGGATCCCCCTCGAGCTGGAGGTCGATCGCCATCTGCACCGGATCCACACCGCGCGCGTCCGCGACTTCCTGCAGGGTCTTCCCCACCCATTCGTCGCGAGGGTACTCGAAGATCACCACGCGATCCGCGCCCCCACGTCTGCGGATCTCATGGGTGATGTCTCTGCGGATCATCGCCTCCGTGTCCGGATCGGAGAGCTTACGCCGAAGCGCATCGGCCGGAGACACTCCGTCCTGGTCACTCGAGTTGGCCCATCGTGGGATCAACACCGTGTTCCCGTCGGACCCACTGGTCGCGTACGGGTACTGATCGGCCCACACACGAACGCCCTCGTCGCGTGCGCGCTGGATCAGCTGGATCGCACTCCCGCTCGAGCCCCAGAAGTGCGCGCCCTTGGCCTTGATGTGTGATGCCACCACGCGGGCTCCCGAGTGACGCCCGATCTCGATGGTCTCCATGATCGCGTCCTGAAGCGTGGGCGGGCCGGCTTCGTCCTGACTCGGCCAGAACCACATCGGGTCCGCGCCCTCCGAACGCTCATGAGAGATGTAGACGCCGTCGAAGGGCACGAGCTCCTCGGCCATGCGAGCGACCTCTTCCGTCGTGCTCCACCGACCCGGCACATACTCGAGCCCCGCAGACATTCCGATCGCGCCCTCGTCGAGTGCCTGGCGAACGAGCGCGCGCATCCGCCCGATCTCCGCATCGGTGGCGGGTCTCTCGTAGTCGTCGCCCATTACTTCTCGACGCACCGTTCCGTGACCGACCATGAGCATCACGTTCGGCCCGACGCCCTGCCGCTCGAGGAGCGCTCGTTGGTCGCGGATCGGCCAGGGCGAACGGCCGTCGTGGTTCACGACGACGGTGGTCACACCTTGCGACACGATGTTCGGGGCGGCTTTTCGGTTCGGCTCGTTGGTGCGGATGGTCGCGCCACCGATCCGTGCACTGCCGTCATCTGCATGGGAATGGATGTCGATGAAGCCGGGCGACACGTAACGACCCGTCGCGTCGATCACGCGGTCGGCCGTGCTTCCACTGAGCAAGCCGACCGCGGCGATACGTCCGTCTCGCACCCCGATGTCCGCACGGAACCAGGGGTTGCCTGTGCCGTCGAGTACTCGACCCCCGGTGACGAGGAGATCGAAGGAGTCTGTGTCCTGAGCAGCAGCTCGCTTGGCCAACGGGGCCGCTCCCACGAGGACGCCGATCATGGTCAGTACTGCGATGCAGGGGCGTTGGGCGATGCGCACGATGTACATGGGGTGAGGGGTTCGGGCCTTGGACGGGGTGGCCGATCGTAGGCCAGCGGGAGTCAGGTCGCCAGAAGATGATCCTCGGCGTATCGTCGAGCGGTTGGCGCCGAGGGGGGCCTGAGAGAGAGGAGGAGCCATGCAGGGCAGAGATTCGGAGGCGGTTGTCCGATCGGTCCTCCAGTCCGGGGAGAAAATCCTCTGGCACGGGCGTCCGAACGTGGACGCGGCGGTACCCAAGGGCGGCGGAGGCGTTGCACGATTCGCGATCACACTCCTCGCCCTGGGGGGAGGTCTGTACTTCGTGGCCGAGCGCCTCGGCATGGGCGGAGTTGCTGACCTGATGGTCCTGCTCTCGGAGCAGCCGGGGGCCGGCGTGGCCCTCGGGTTCGTTCTGCTGTTCCCGATCTTGCTGCGCCTCTTCAAGCTCGACGGACCATCCCGACTGCGCAGGCACTTCGAGAATCAGGTCTATGCGGTCACGGATCGCCGCGTGCTGGTGATCGAAAAGAACGACGTTCAGGCCTTCTCCGGAGACGAGCTGGATCGTCCCATCGTGCGCCCCCGGAGCGGGGCATACGGAGATGTCGTGTTCGCGAATCGCGTGCGAGGGACGAGCCGCAATCATGGGAGCGGGCGCGACCCCGTGCAGCTGGAGCGACGCACGGTGGGCTTCAAGGCCCTATCGAAGCCGGAAGAGATGCGCGCGTATCTCGAAAGCTGGATCGCCGGTGAACTGCAGGAGTCGGCCGAGGAAGTCGCGGACTTCGTTGCGTCGCAGCGCGACCCGGATCCGGTTGGCTTCGCGTCCCCGACGGGTACCGCCTCGGTACGACATCGACCGACGGGGCTCGTACTCGAATACCCGGAAGCGTGGTCGGCCCAGGTCCGAAAGAAGAAGAAGCCTTTCGGGAAGACGTTTATGGACAGTGAAAAGTGGAAGGGGCTGGGGGATGGCGACGATTGGAATCTGATTCGGATCGAGGGGCCAGCCGGGTGCGTCGTAGACGTGGAGGTGTTCGAGACACCCCCGACGGCAGAGTACGACAGCATGGTGAACAGTCGACTGGCCTCTCTGGTCGGAGAGTTGATCGACTCGAACCCTGCCTATGAGCAGAACGGTCTGCGTGGCTTCACGGTTACGCGGCGGAGTGCGATCCTGGCGAATCAGTCGACGGGTGCCGCCGGCGTCGCGTC
>JBDGVS010000391.1:0-3064 GCA_039585535.1 Gemmatimonadota bacterium
GGAGAATCGCTCATGGCAGGGTGCTCACGGTTGGTGGTGGATGCGCTCCGAAATGCCCGAAACGCGCTCAGGCTCACACAGTATCGACCTGTCTCTCAACAAGCGATCACTACTGACACCGGGGCGATTGGTCGATAGGGTGAAGCATGACCGCGGATCCAAGCGAGTCGACACCCCCTGAGCCCGGAGCAGCGATGAGCCCATTTGCCTACTTCACGGTTCTCGTATCCGTGGTGGTGGGGCTGCTGGTGTGGTTCGTCGGGCCCGTAAGTGCTCAGCGTTCGATCGAGGTCTTGGATTCCTTCGGACGACCGATTCCGGCGGTGCGCATCGACGTCTTCGGTCGCGGTGAGCTCATCGCTGTCCACTCGACCTCGGAGGAGGGATGGGCAGAACTCGCCTCCGACCGCTGGTCGGACGTACGCAGGGTCAGCTTGAGCCATCTCGGCTTCAGGACGCGCATCGTCCAGGTGGAGGAGCTTCCCTCTGACGGCGTGATCCGGCTCGAGCCGGAAGCACTGCCCATCGACGGTCTTTCGGTGACGGGCCGCGAGCTCTGTCCGATCGACGCCACCGATGAAGCGAGACAGCTCTGGTCCGAGATGGCGTCTCTGTATTCGAGTGAGACGGAAAGTAGGGCTCTGTCTGCATTCGTGTCTCGCCGAAGTGGGCCCGTGCGGGAGACAGACCTGTACCGCCCTGCCGAAGAGGATATGAGCGAGTATGTGGTTGCTTGGGATGGCGGGGTCTGGCACGGCGACGACCTCCATGCGAAGCCGCTGTCGGTGCGTGCGATCTCAGAGGGGTACGCCTGGGAGCCGGTCGATATCGGCGGCATCCGAGACCCCGGGGAATGGCGCTACGCCGACCTGCATCAGGCGTCGGCTCACCACTTCGCGAATCCAGCCTTCGGCGAGCTGCACGACTTCGCGATCGAGAACGAGTCCGAGGGAATCACGACGCTGGTGTTCTGTCCGCGAGGGAATGGGGACCGAGGGAGCGTCCGCGGGGTTGTTCGGCTCAATCCGGAAGTTGGATTCCTGAATGCGGACTGGCGCTTCAAGGTGCCCGAGAGAGACGAGGGGGCTGGGGGCTCGGTCGAGTTCTTCGCTCTGGCCGAAGCGAGCGACGCTCGACCTCACCTGATGGCGGCCCGTGGGATCTTCTTCCGCCACAGTGGTCGAGAGCCCCCGTATCCGGAGCTGCCTCGCTCATACGGTCGCGAATCTGTCGAGGTCACCGGCTGGACGGTGCACCCTGCCTGGAGTCATCCCTGTGGTTCGGAGCCCGTTGAGGCGGGAGGGGTGCCGGGCGGAGGACGTTTCAATGTGTACTCACTGCAGCCGCGGACACCCGAATTGATCGCCTTTCGAGAATGTGTCGACCTTAATTGGGGGAGTGGCCCTCGCTGAGTGGTGACCCTATGCACACCTTGACGACGGCGAAGACGGGAGCCCGGTGGCTGGCCTGGGTGGGCCTGGTCTGCGGAGTGCTCTACTCCGTGGGCGGATTCTTCATCGACCTGCGTACGATCGGCTTGAACGGCGGCACGGTCTTGGCGTTCGGGGCGCTGATCGGCATGCCGGTAGCATTCGGCATCGTCGGATTCGCGGCTGGCGCGGCTGGGTCTCTCTGTGTGCGAGGTGCTGCCTGGTTACGCGATCGGGCGGGGAAGTGAGGAGGAAGCGCTAGCTCCGCCGTGCCATCCATATCACGTGTCGGGAGCCCTTGCCCGCATGGGCTCGGGCCGAGACTTCCTCGACTCGGAAGCCTGCTCTGCGTAGCCGCTTGGTGAACGCCCTGTCCGGCGCCGCGGACCAGATGGCCAACGTGCCCGACGGTCGGAGTGCGTTCAGCAAGACGGACAGGCCCGCTCTCGAGTACAGCCATTCATTCGAGGCGCGCGTCAAGCCGTCCGGCCCGTTGTCGACGTCCAGAACAACGACGTCAAACTCTGACTTCGCTTTCCGTAGAAGCGTAGTGACGTCGACCACCTCGACATGTACGCGACGGTCGTCCAGAGGCCGTCCAGCGCACGCCCCGAGGTCGCCACGGTTCCATTCGACCACCCCGGGCACGATCTCGGCGACGACCACCTCCGCGTCGGGGTCCAGCGTCGTCAGAGCGGCGGCCAGGGTAAATCCCATCCCGAGGCCTCCGACCAGGACGCGCGCTTCTGGTCGGCCGCGAAGAGCCCGACACGCAATGACCCCAAGCGTGTCCTCGGAACCATGGGCCCTCGAGTTCATCAAATCCTGGCCGTTCACGATCTTGATGAAGTAGTCGGCACCCATCTGATAGAGACCCAGTTCGCCGCCTTCACCCGGAATCGATGCCGTATCGATGAGGCGCATGGTGGTATCAGTGGGTGGGGTCGGGGTGCTGACGGGGCGCCAGACGTGTATAAGCTAGACAGGTGAGCTCTAACTTCTACCAGTCTGGAGCCGAGAGTGCATCGTGGATTGGGAGAGCGTCGTGGACTGGCTCGAACTGAAAATTCCTCCGGTGGGTCAGCTCCTGCTCCACGGCGTCGCGATATGGTCGCTTGCGCGCATCGACTCGGGTGGCCGCTGGACCACACCGATGCACGGAGGGATCGCCACCCTCTGGGTAGCGGCGGGGCTGGCACTCGGCCTTGCCGCCGTGTTTCAGTTTCGAACTGCCCGGACTACCGTGGATCCGCGGAGCCCCGACCATGCGAGCGTCGTGGTCTCCGACGGAGTCTATGGTTGGAGTCGGAATCCGATGTACCTCGCGCTACTCCTCGGACTCGCTGGCTGGGCCATCTATCTGGCTCATCCCGGTGGCGTGCTGCTACTCCCCACCTTCGTCCTCTATATGAATCGATTTCAGATTCTTCCCGAGGAGCGAGCGCTTCGAGAGAAGTTCGGCGCTCCCTACGAGGAGTACGTCTCTTCGGTGCGCCGGTGGCTCTGAATCCGGGTAGGAACTGTCCGAAGACGACCCACGCGCGGGGAGAGGGCACGAAGCGCTCCCCCCGCACGAATACCGGCAGAAATTGCCGTGGTTCGCTACCCAGGTACTAGCACGGTCCGACGGGTAC
>JBDGVS010000392.1:0-3058 GCA_039585535.1 Gemmatimonadota bacterium
GTTCGCGAGCGGGTGCCCGGAGCTCCGCTTCTGGCGGGGAGCGGAGTTACCGCAACGAGCGCACGTTCCGTGTTCGAGCACGCCGACGGCGCCATCGTGGGGACCACGCTCAAGGTGGACGGCGCCGTCCTCGACGCCGTGGACGTCGAACGGGTTCGATCCCTCGTCGCGGCCGCCACGAACCGAGACGTACGGTGAAGCGGAATCCGATCCCCGAGCGCCTCCGCCATGAAGCGCTGTCCCATCCCGACCTTCCGCCCGTCGACCGCGAGGTTGTCGAGCGTTGGCTTCAGCACGCGGTGGAGTACGGCGTGCTCGAGCAGATCGTGCTCGACGACGTGCGTTACGACGTACCCATTCACCAGATCAGCGTGAATCCCGACGGCGCGACGGTGGAGGAGGAAGCACGCGAACTCGCCGACACCGCGCGTGAGTCGCTGGACATGCAGGACTTCAGCGAGGATCTCGTGCGTACGCTGGAGGAAAAGGGCGCGCGGGTGTACGAGATGACGCTATCGCCCGCCGTGTTCGGGTTGTTCGCCTTCGACGGCGAGACCGGCCCCGCGTTTCTCCTGAACAGCTGCCTGCGCCCGGCCGCGGCCCGCGTGGTGCTCGCCGAGTTGTACGCTCACTTCTTCGCTCACACCGATCCCTACCGCGTCGAAGTCGTCCTCGCCGATCCGGCGACGCCGGCCCGGGATGACGAGGCGGAGATTCGACGAGCGCGGGCGCGTGCATTCGCCCTGGAGTTCACGATGCCCTACGGTTTGACTCGGTCCACGGTGGAATCGGCTGCGGGCGCGCCGGTCGCGGCATTGATGGCGGAGATGTTCGACGTCCCGGTTTCGGTGGCATGCGCCCGATTGCGGGAGTTCGACGCTGAAGAACCGACGGTCGCCACTGACGAGTATCTGGGCCCCGACCGCGGCGATCGTGTCCCCGAGCGGTTCATTCGTCTCGCGCTCGAGGGGATGCACACCGACCGGATGTCGGTCGAGGAACTGGCCATGCAACTCGACGTCACGCGGGAGGAGGCGATCGACCTCCTCCGCCTGTCCTCGTCCGACGATGACGGCAACGGTGGCGAGCCTACGGAGACTCCACCACCGCCCGAGCCATGAGATCCTCGAGCCAGACGCCGCGCTCCAACGCGAACTGACGCCAGTCGGGCACGATCTGATCGACGATACCCGCGGTGAGAGCGCCCACGACCATGATGTCTTCGGCCGTGATTTCCTCGCCCACTCCCTCGCGCAGGAACCGCGTATACGGCGCGCGAACATCGCGGCTGACGAACGTGGTGTAGTTCACGAACCCTTCGAGGTCTCGGACGGTGCGCTTCGTACTCTTGATCTGCTCAAACCCGGAGTACGCCACGTAGTGCGCGAGTCCGTCGCTCCAGCACATGTAGCGGAAGAAGTCGTCGTTCGAGTGCTCCCCGGAGAGCGCGTCCAACGCTTCCCTCAACCGTGCGCGCTTGGGAGCGTAGCCTCGTAACAACTCTCGCTTCTCGTCGGCGTCAACCTCCCAAAACGTCTTCGCAAGATAGTTTGCGAGTTCGTCGAATGCCTTGATCACGTCGGGGTCGCGGCCGGGGAAGGGGAACGTCTGCTTCCATTCGTTCTCGGGGTCGGGGAACGGCACATCGAGCCGCGCCACCCGCAGAAGCTCGTTTCGGCTGTAGGAGTAGAGCCGGAAGGCTCCCCGCACGTAGTCGAAGATCCACTCCG
The DNA here is from genome assembly GCA_039585535.1 of Gemmatimonadota bacterium. Classification (GTDB taxonomy): domain Bacteria; phylum Gemmatimonadota; class Gemmatimonadetes; order Longimicrobiales; family Gaopeijiaceae; genus UBA2589. Next base: position 1,731 of record JBDGVS010000392.1, read on the forward strand.
TGGGATTCTGGTCCGCGCACTCCAGGGACGGCATGATGATGGTGGGCGCGCCGTACAGGGGCCGGGTATCCACGCTCCCGCCGCAGTCCATGGACCGCTCGACCCCGTAGACATGCTTGAACACCCGATGGGTTTGCCGGGTGAGGAAGTAGCCCTCGGGAGGGGCGGGGTGCCCGAACAGGTACTGGCTGTCGTCGGTGATCAGGACCAGGGGGGTGGGAAAAATCTCGAACAGGCGGGGCCATCCCTGGTTCCGAAGGAAGGAGAAAACTCGGTATCCCTCGCGGATCAGGATGGCATCCCGTTCCCGGACCTCGGGGAAGGTGCGAATGCGGGACTTGCGCACGAGATCGAGAGAAGGCTCGGGTTCGATGATCTGCGCCCTCGCATCGCTCGTGGGCATTCCCGAATAAAATACTGCAAGACATAAAGTTAGTAGAATTGTGCGCATGGAGAAGGCCTTCTCGTGGCGGGCCTGTCAGGGAGAACGGCCGCCGATTTTTGGACTCTGTAGGGCTCGCCAAACGGCGACACTCGAACGATAACCATAGCGAAGGTCGTGGTGAGGCAGCAAGATACCCCGCTTGACCGCAGATGCTGGCCTTTGGGGAACACCGGACCGGCACCCTGGGTTTCTATGAACGAGCAGCCGCCGGTCTGGACCTACCAAACGCTGGTTAGATCCGGGCCGGTCTGAGGAGGGGAGAGACTTCCATGAACGCCCACACCCTCAAAACCAAATGGGACGAGTTCCTCGACGCCTATTTGGAGTACATCGCCGATCCCACACCGGCACGCCAGGAAGCGCTGGCCCGGCAGGGAGAAGAACTACAGGAATTAGACCCCGAGTTTTCGTACGCCGACTTCTGGACGAAGCTGGCGAACAAAGAACACGGGGAGTAAGAGAGGTACGGAATGAGCGAGGCCGCTCAGGTCATCGAGCGATTGTCGTCGGGTCGGGACAAGATCGTGGGTGAGGTTCGCAAGGTCATCGTGGGCCAGGATCACGTCATTGACGAACTCATCACCGCCTTGTTTTCCGGCGGGCATTGCCTCCTCGTGGGCGTGCCCGGTCTGGCCAAGACACTGCTCATTTCGAGTTTGGCTCAGATTCTAGATCTGAACTTCTCGCGCATTCAGTTCACCCCCGATCTGATGCCCACCGACATCACGGGCACCGACATCCTCGAAGAGGACTCCACCACCGGGAAGCGGTTCTTCAAGTTCATCCGCGGACCGATCTTCGCGAACATCGTGCTCGCCGACGAGATCAACCGCACTCCACCGAAGACGCAGGCCGCGCTGTTGCAGGCCATGCAGGAGAAAGA
>JBDGVS010000393.1:0-3057 GCA_039585535.1 Gemmatimonadota bacterium
TCTGCCCGATACCCGACGCCTATGATCTCGAGCGTCTTCGAGAATCCCTCGGTGACGCCCTGGACCATGTTCGCGATGAGCGAACGCGTGAGTCCGTGCAGTGCCCGATGGTCCTTGTGATCCGAGGGACGCTCGACGCGCACCTCAGATGCGTCGATCACGACGATCATGTCCGGATGAACCGTCAGATCGAGTTGACCCTTTGGACCCTTCACGGTCACCGTGCCATTCGCCTGCTTCACGTCGACCCCTTTCGAGATCGGGACAGGCAGCCTTCCAATACGCGACATCGTTTCTCTCTGCTACCAGATCAGCGCCAGGACTTCGCCACCCACACCCTGATCACGGGCGGTGCGGTCGGAAAGCACTCCGGCGGAAGTGGACAGGATCGCCATGCCAAGGCCGTTACGTACGCGGGGGATGTTCTCCTTACCCACGTAATGCCGGCGGCCCGGACGTGAAACCCGCTCTAGGTGACGGATAATCGGCTTGCCTTCGTGGTATTTGAGATACACACGGAGCACACCGAAACGTCCGTCCTGGAGCACTTTGTGCGCATGCACGAAGTGGCTCTCCTGGAGGAGGCGGGCGATTTCGATTTTCTGTTTAGACACGGGCATGTCTACCCACTTGTGGGACGCCTGGTGGGCGTTCCGAATGCGGGTCAGCATGTCCGCGATGGGGTCGGTCATCATGGTTCTGTATTCCCCTTACCAGCTCGACTTACGTACGCCGGGGATCTCTCCACGGAGCGACATCTCACGGAAGCAAATACGGCAGATGCCGAACTTCCGGATGAACGCCCGCGGACGACCGCAGCGCTGACAACGATTGCGAAGGCGCACAGCGAACTTCTGCTTGCCCTTCGCTTTTTCTACGAGTGCCTTTCTGGCCATTCGATTTCTCTCTCTTAAGCGGAAGCGCCGATCTGCACCGGCACCTCACCACGGAAGGGCATGCCCAGCTCACGGAGCAGGGCGAAACCCTCGTCGTCCTTGTCCGTAGACGTCACGAAGGTGATGTCCATCCCGTGGATCTTCTTGACGTCGTCGAAGTTGATCTCGGGGAAAATGATCTGCTCGCGGATACCCATGGTGTAGTTACCACGGCCATCGAACGATTTGCTCGGAAGCCCACGGAAGTCGCGAACGCGCGGCACCGCGGTGCTGATGAGACGGTCCAGGAAGAACCACATCCGGTCTCCACGCAGCGTAACGGATGCCCCAACGGGCATGCCCTCACGGAGCTTGAAGTTGGCGATCGACTTCTTCGCCCGATTGATGTTCGCCTTCTGGCCACTGATGATGCCGAGTTCTTCGAGCACACTCGCGAGGAGCTTCTGGTCCGAAGCCGCCTCACCCATGCCTACGTTCAGCACGATCTTGAGCATCTTCGGGACCTGGTGCGGATTGCTGTACTGAAACTCCTCAAGGAGCTTCGGCCGCACACTCGTCTGGTAGTGTGTCTTGAGTCGGGGTTGGATCTTATCCACTGGTCTTGCCCTCTATGCCTTACTGAGGCCGCGGAATCGGATTGCCGCTCTTCACGGAGATCCGTTCCTTCGTGCCGTCTGCTTCCACTTGCATGCGAACCCGCGACGCGGTGTCCGAACCGGACTCCACCAGCATCACGTTCGAGATATGGATCGGCGCCTCGAATGAAATGATGCCGCCGTCCGGGTCATTCTGGCTCGGGCGCGTGTGCCGCTTGCGCATGTTCACGCCTTCGACGCGCACCCGATCTTTGTCACGGACGACCTCGAGCACGCTGCCCTCCATGTCGCGGTAGTTACCGCGAATGACGCGCACCCGATCGCCCTTCATGATCTTGTGCTTGGTCATCAGAGAACCTCCGGCGCAAGCGAGACGATCTTCATGTACTTCTTCTCGCGAAGTTCACGACCGACCGGCCCGAAGATACGCGTGCCTTTCGGCTCGCCGTTGTCGTCTACGATCACGGCCGCGTTGTCATCGAAGCGGATGTATGTCCCGTCCCGACGACGACGCTCCTTGGCCGTGCGCACTACGACTGCCTTGACCACGGTGCCCTTCTTGATGCCCGCGTTGGGGATGGCGTCTTTCACCGTCGCGACGATGAGGTCTCCAACGCCGGCGTACCGACGTCGTGATCCCCCCAGCACTCTGATACAGAGTGCTGCCTTCGCGCCCGTGTTGTCGGCGATCCTGAGGACCGACTCCTGCTGGATCATCTTCTTCTCTCTCTAGCTCGTACAGACTGTCTGGGTCGGGCGTCCGGTCAAGCCGGGCGCTCCATCAGCTCGAGGACACGCCAGCGCTTGGTCTTCGACAGCGGGCGAGTCTCCGTAATGCGGACGATATCGCCCACCTGGTACTCGTTGTTCTCATCGTGCGCATGGTACTTCTTCGTGCGCTTCATGCCCTTTCCGTAGAGCGGGTGCGGGAACTGACGCTCGACATTGACCGTCACGGTCTTGTCCATCGCGTTGCTCACGACCACTCCGACGCGGAGCTTGCGGCTGTTCCGCTCGGAATCCTGACTCTGCTCTTTCTCGCTCATTTGTCTACGCGTTCTGGGCGAGCTCGCGCTCGCGCTGAATCGTCTTGAGGCGCGCGATGTCCCGGCGCACCTGCCCGATCAGGGCGTTGTTCTCTACTTCCATCATCGAACCGGCAAAGCGCAGCTTGAACTGCTCTTCCCGAAGCTCCTTGAGCCGCGCCTCAACCTCGGCGTCGTCCCAGTCGCGAATCTCGTCAGCCTTCATTCTTTTCGATCTCCTTAGAGCTGCCGTTCGCGCACGACGAACTTGCACTTAATGGGCAGCTTGGCCGCGGCGAGCTCCATCGCGCGCTTCGCGACGTCCTCGGACACGCCCTCCAGCTCAAACATGATCCGTCCCGGCTTCACCACTGCGACCCACCCTTCCGGATTACCCTTTCCCTTCCCCATCCGAGTCTCCGCCGGCTTCGACGTAATCGGCTTGTCGGGGAAGATTCGGATCCAGACCTTACCGCCACGTTTGATGTGGCGGGTCATCGCCACACGGGCCGACTCGATCTGACGGTTCGTAATCCATGT
>JBDGVS010000394.1:0-3057 GCA_039585535.1 Gemmatimonadota bacterium
ACGGGCTCATCCCGGATCGCCATGCCGGCCCGCGCGCTCTCCTCTGCGTCTGCTGCATACACTTCGAATTCCGGAACCTCGACGGTGCCCACTCCGAACGCGATGAGCGGATAGGTCGCCGTCACTTCGACGCCCCCGTCCCCCAGGACGGTCGAGGTCCAGGTCACGGCCCCGAAGGGCTCGAAGCCGCGACCCAGAACTGAATCGGGCAGGAACGCGATACTCGTCGGTGTGAGCCGCACAGCGACTTCCAGCTCGAAGCGATCTCCGAGCGCGATCGTGTCCGTAGAGAGCCCGGCTCGTGTGACCGTGATGCGCGGAGCGTCCTGTGCGGCCGCTGGATGGATAGGTCCGGCCAGCACCAGGATCGCGGCCAGTAGCAGAGGGGATGTCCCGAGCCGCACCCCACCTGTCCTGCGCCACGCCGGGATCGAGGTCGTCATCGGCTCGACCGCGCACGTCGTCGAAAGAAGCCGATGAGGGGTGGCAGGTAGTCGTCCGCCGTGACCAGGTCGATCGTGTCGAGCTGGAGGTCGCGGAATAAATCGTCCAGGCTCTCTCGAGCAGACGCGGCGGCCTCTTCGAAGCGGGCTCGAACTCTCCGGCGGTTGGTGTTCACGATCTGACGACGACCGGACTCGGGGTCTGTGACCGCGAGCATGCCCACCTTGGGGAGATGGCCAGACGCCGGGTCGACAAGGCGAATGGGCACGACGTCGTGATCCCACGCCAACTTTCGCGCGGCATGAGCGAGATCTGGATCGGCAGCGGTCCCCGTGAGGAAGTCACTGATCACGAACACCGTCGAGCGTTGCCGCAGCACCTTCTCGGCATATCGCATCGCTTCCGAGAGTCGGGTGCCCTTGCCGACAGGCTGATAGGCCAGGAGCTCCAGAACGAGACGCATCGCGTGGCGGCGACCCGTGTCCGGAGGCACGAAGTGCTCGACTCGGTCGGTAACGAGCAGAAGGCCTGCTCGATCGTTGTTCGACGTCGCGGCGAGGGTCAGGATCGCGGCGATTTCAGCCGCGATCGTCGCGTTGTCCTTCGCTCCGGTCCCGAATGTCTTGGATGCCGAGAGGTCGACGATCACCAACGTCGAGAGTTGACGCTCCTCGACGAACTCCTTGATGAAGAGGCGCCCGCGCCGGGCGGTGACGTTCCAGTCGATCGCACGTACGTCGTCACCTGGCTGGTACTCTCGGACATCGGAGAATTCGAGGCCACGACCCTTGAAGATGGAGTGGTACTCACCGCTGAAGAGGGATTCCACGAGCCCGCGCGTCGTCAGCTCGATGCGTTTGAGACGAGCGGTGACCTCGGGCGAGAAGACATGGTGTCCTCGCTCGGGTTGGGCCTTCGGGTGGGATCGGGGGCCAGGCGCCAACAGACTTCCGTTTGCCCTCAGGGCGCCGGGACGGCGTCGAGCACCCGGCGTACGATCTCGTCGGAGTCGATCCCGCGGGCGTCTGCTTCGTATGTGGTTCGGATCCGGTGGCGCATGACCTTCATCGCCATGGCCTTCACATCGTCGGGCATCACGTAGTCTCGCCCAAGCAGAAAAGCTCGTGCTCGGGCGGTGCGGGTGAGGAAGATCGTCGCGCGGGGTGAGGCTCCGTACTCGATGAGCGAGGTGAGGTCATCGAGTCCGTATGAGCCCGGCTCGCGTGTCGCGAAGGTCAGCTCGACGATGTAGTTGAGGACGTCGTCTTCGAGTCGGACCTCCGACACGGAGCGACGAGCCTCGGCGATGGCCTCCACGGTGATCACCGTTTCTACCGGGATCGAATTCCCGGCGGCAACGCGCCGGACGATCGTCTTCTCTTCGTCGCGGTTCGGATACCCGATGTGGAGCTTCATCGCGAAGCGGTCGAGCTGTGCCTCTGCGAGGGGATACGTCCCATGAAGCTCGACCGGGTTCTGCGTCGCGAGGACCATGAATGGGCTCTCGAGAGGGAAGGTCTCTCCCGCGATGGTCACCTGACGCTCTTCCATCGCCTCGAGGAGGGCGGCCTGCACCTTGGGCGGCGCACGGTTGATCTCGTCGGCGAGCACGATGTTGGAGAAGATCGGCCCCTTCTGAACGCGAAACTCACCGGACGACTGATCGTAGATCGGCGTACCCACGATGTCCGTCGGAAGGAGATCGGGGGTGAACTGGATCCGCCGGAAGTCGGTGTGGATCGCTTCAGCGAGGGTTCGGACCATGAGCGTCTTCGCCAGTCCGGGGAGGCCCTCGAGCAGAATGTGACCCCCGGTCAGTAGCGCGACCAGGAGGCCTTCGACGGCCTCGTTTTGTCCAACGATGCGTTCATGAACTGCGCCGCTCACCGCATCGAGGATGCTGTTCCCTGCTTCGACCGTGGCTCGGTCCACACGTCACTCCATTGTCGTACGTCGCGCCGAGTTGGGACTCGGCGCAAAAGGCCCGACAATGTTCGGGAGTAGCGCGGCAGGCGCCAGAGCCGATGTGTTACCGCATGTGCGCCGGTCGTCAGTCTCCGGCAGCCATGAGCGGCTCATCCGAGACCATGGAGGTCACCCTGCGCCTCCCCATACCGAGGATACGCTCCTCGGTCATCGCCAGCGCGGGCACCACGATCATGATCAGGAGGGTCGCGAATAGAATCCCGAAACCCAGACTTACGGCGGTCGGAGCCAGGAACTGCGCTTGAATGCTCCGCTCGAAGATGAGCGGTGCGATGCCGAGGAAGGTTGTGAGCGACGTCAGGAAGATCGGGCGGAATCGCTGGGTCGCGGCCGCCACGAGGGCATCCTCCAGCGTGGCGCCCTCGTCACGTTCGCTGTTCACGAAGTCCATGAATACCAGCGTGTCGTTCACGACGACGCCGGTCAGCCCGATGATTCCGAAGAGGCTGAACAGGCCGACCGGCACTCCGAGGACGGCGTGTCCGACGAGCGCGCCGATGATCCCGAAGGGGATCGCCGACATGATGATGAGCGGCTGGACGTAGGAGTTCAGCGGGATCGCGAGCAGGGCGAAGATCGCGAACATTGCGAGCCCGAAGCCGGAGCCGAGCGAGGCAAAGGTGTCGC
>JBDGVS010000395.1:0-3033 GCA_039585535.1 Gemmatimonadota bacterium
CACAGATGGGTCTCGTGGTGGACTGGCTCCGACGCGACTGGTACGTGGCCGACGGAGGTCAGTAGTCGAAGGGCGATCGCCGTTGTGAGAAACGAAAGAGGGCCGCCCCCGGATGGGGGCGGCCCTTTCTCATGTGCCTGCGCGAATCCTACGTCACGGTGCGCAGGCGACGGTCGTCAGTTGTTGTTCGCGCCCTCAGTGATCCAGCTCTTGATGATCGCGAGTTCGTCAGCGGCCATGGGGTCACCGTCTTCTGGCATGTCGCCGGAGGCGATCATGTCGACGAGGAGGCTACCGTCCGCATCGCCAACCTCTACGACAGTACCGTAGTCGGACCCGCCCATGATCCCCTCGTACGAGTCGAGCTTGAGGCCGAGCTCAGCACTTTCTTCGCTGTGGCACTCCCAGCAGTACTTCTCCATGAGCGGCATCACGTCGGTAGCGAGGCTCACCTCCGCGTGGCTATCTGCGGACGTCGGGGCTAGCAGGCGCGAGCTATCGGCGTCCGCCTGCACCGCAAGACCGATCCCCGCCGAAACGGCGAGGGCGGCGAGGACGTCGGAACGAAGCTTCATTTGGGAACGATCTCCTGATTTCGATGACGGGTACATCGGAAGTATTCTACATACGGGGCATCGACGCAGTTCCCGATCCACAGGGGTCGATACTCCGCAAACCCGTCTAGGTCAGCCGTTTGCCGACGCGAACAGGTCCGTGGATATGTACCGTTCGGCAAAAGAAGGCAAGACCGCGACGATCGTTTTGTCGCCCATGCCGTCGCGCTTCGCGATCTCGATTGCGGCCCATATCGCGGCTCCGGCACTGATCCCGCACGGGAGCCCTTCGGTCTTTGCCGAGTCGCGTGCCATCGCGAAGGCGTCCTCGTTGACCACGGCCATCACTTCATCGACCAGATCCATGTCGAGGATCTCAGGGATAAAGCCCGCGCCGATGCCCTGAATGGTGTTGCCGGGACCGGGCTCTCCACCCGCCATCACCTGGCTGGTCGCCGGCTCGAGTGCCACGGTGTGGAGGTCGGGGTTTCTCTGCTTGAGCACATCCGAGACCCCGGTGATCGTGCCTCCTGTTCCGACTCCCGCGACGAACACGTCGACCTTCCCGTCCGTGTCGCTCCAGATTTCTTCTGCTGTTGTGCGGCGATGGACATCGGGATTGGCAGGGTTGGTGAACTGGCCAGCCTGCACTGCCCCGTCGATCTCTTCGGTAAGGCGGTCGGCAGCCTTGAACGCGCCCCCGATTCCTTCCTCTTTCGGAGTCAGCACGACCTCGGCACCGAGGTGCTCGAGCATGCGGACGCGTTCGACCGACATGGTCTCGGGCATTGTGAGGACGCAACGGTAGCCGCGTGACGCGGCCATGAATGCCAGGGCGATTCCGGTGTTTCCTGATGTCGGCTCCACGATCGTCGAGTCGGAGTTGAGTACACCCCGACGTTCCATATCCTCGATCATGGCGACGCCGATGCGGTCTTTAACCGAGGCCATCGGGTTGAAGAACTCACACTTGAGGAGTATGTCCGCGGTCACGCCGTGCTTCTCTTTGAGGCGTGGGATGCGGACCAGCGGCGTGTCGCCGATGGTGGCGGCGAAGGTGTCGTAGACTCGACCGCGGCCGGGAAGGTGACTCGTCATGTGCGGGGCTCCTGAGGTTGGATGAGTTCGCCTCTTCGGTCTACCGAGAATGGCACGTTATCGGCTCATTCGCATCGTCCGGGGTGGTTCTCATCGGCTCGTTGGGCCATAGTCACGGCCCACCGATCGTCCTACCGGAGCCTCCATGCCGTACCTCCGTCGAACAGCTTTCCCCCGCTCGGCCGCCGCCCTCCTTATTGGAGCGGCGTTCGCGTGCGCTCCTGCCGCGGACGAAGGTGCCGGGGCCGCTGAGTCATCCATGCAGGGTTCCGAGGGCCTGCGCGTGGCACTGGCACCTACGGGCTCTGGAGAGATGCCGCCGTCGATCCTTGGGAATGGGGGAGCACTGGACGGAGCAGACGTTCAGTACGTCGACGGAGATGCCGCGACGGTTGGGTACCTCGCCGTCCCTGAGGGGGAAGGCCCCTTCCCTGCACTGATCATCATCCACGAATGGAACGGGCTGGTCGACCGTGTACGCCAGGTCGCTGACGACTTCGCAGCCGAGGGGTACGTCACTCTGGCAGCGGACCTGTACGGTGGGCGGACCGGAAGCAACTCGGACGAGAACATGGCCCTCGTACAGGAGGCGATGGGTGCGATGCCGTCGGTTGTGGCCAACCTCGACGCCGCGGTCGCGTATCTCAAGGCACGGCCCGACGTGACCGGCAGAATCGGTGCGATGGGCTGGTGTTTCGGCGGGGGCATCGCGCTCTCCTTTGGGCTGGACGGGGAGAGTCACGAGGCGACGGCGATCTTTTACGGACGCCTGGTCGACGACCCGCAGATCCTGGCGGGAATGGACCACGAAGTCTACGGCACCTTTGCACGGCTCGATCGTGGACCGTCGCCCGAACAGGTGGAGTCGTTCGAAGCGGCGCTACTTTCGGCGGGCATCGAAAACGACCTGCATATCTACGACGACGTGAACCACGGCTTCTGGCTGCGCGTGGATGAGGACATCGACGCACGGGGTGCGGCTGCGCTGGATGCGTGGGAGCGACTGAAGAGCTACCTGGATCGCACGCTGAGGCAGTAGCGGCTCAGTCGCCGGAGCGTAGCCTGCGCCGCTGCTCGCGGCCTTCCTTCCTCCGGCGCCGACGAGCGTCACCCTTCTTTTCGCCGGGGTGGCGCACCGTGATCTCGACGCCTGCCATCACGGCGACGCCGGTGATACGGATCGTTGGGGCCAACGGGTCGGGAATACTCTCCGCCGTACCCGAGTGGTCGAAGCCGCCCAGGAGGGCGATCCCGTGGCTTTCGACGTTGACCCCCGGCGGGACGATGATCTCGACGCCGCCCCACATCGTCCACACCTGGACCTCTGTTATCCCGGGCGCGAGCGCCGCTTCACGGAAGTCGAGCTCGGTGCCGCCCATGA
>JBDGVS010000396.1:0-3032 GCA_039585535.1 Gemmatimonadota bacterium
CGGAGAAAGCCGAGGAGGTGTTTCGACGAATGGTCGAGACATCCGGGAGCTCCAGCACGGTGTACCGGAATCTGGTCGACACCCGACTGTCACTCGGCCGGATCGAGGAGGCATCACAGACGCTGGCTGACTTCGAGCGGGCCTACCCGGACCATCAGATGCTTCCTGCTCTGAGGGTTCGGACTCGATTCCATGCGGGCGCTTTGGGGGAGGCGAGGGCAGAGGCACAGGGCGTCGCAGAGGACCCACTGTGGCCGGCCACGCGGCGTGCCTCCATGTGGGGGCTCCTGGCACGCATGGCATACTGGGAGGGCCGGTTCGAGGATGCACGCGATGCATTGCTCGCAGCAGAACGCCTCAGCGTACGGGAGGACGAGGGTGGCGCGTGGGCGCGCGTGTTGGAGAGCGGACACACGGCAGCCCTCGTCGGCGATGTGACCTGGGCCCGGACTCACATCGAAACGGAACTCGAAGCGGGAGTCGCCGAAGACGTGGTACTCCATCGGTCCCTGGAGCAGCGCCTCGTCGAATTCCTGGTGCTCACTTCCGATACGGACGCTGGCCATGTGCTCATCCACGAGTTCGCGGGCGTATCGCAAGTAGCGGTCGCCCACACCAGGATTCAGGCTGGAGATACCGTGGGTCTGCGTGCCGACATCGAGCAGCTGCCTCTCCACCGCTTTCAGCGGGTGCTGCTCTACGAACGACTCGGTGACACCAAGCGGACGATCGAGCTCTACGAAGGAATCGTGCAGCCTGGCTACACCGGTTGGGGGATCAGCCCCTACCGCGTTCGGGCCCTCATGCGCCTCGGGCCGCTCTATGAAGAGGTCGGTGATACGCGAAAGGCCATCGACGCCTACACGACGCTCTCTCGACTTTGGGCTGACGGTGACCGCCATGGCCGAGCCGTCGCCGAGCGGTTTGCGGCCCGAGCCCGGGCGCTGGAGGCAGAGCCTTCCTCGGAGTGACCTGCAGCCGCGGGTGACTCGGGGAAGCCGCATCCTGCGTTGCGGCCCCCGCTGCCGACCTACTGCCCGTCCGCCTCGATCAACCGGTTGTATTCCAGGATCTCAGGTCGGTATTCGAAGTGGATGTTGTCGAAATGGGCCCACTTCCCGCCCCACAGGAAGCCGTGCCGTTCGAAGATCTCCACGACCGCATCGGGAGGACTCCATCTCTGCTCGAGGGGAGTGAGATGCCAGCCACTCCGATTCCACGCCCGGCTCCACCTCCAATACACCTGCCGGCCCTCGTAAGAGCTGGGTACCAGATCGACCGCGAGTCCCCACGCGTGCTGACTACGGGTCGAGGTGCCCGCGATGCCCCTGGTGATGAACGAGTAGGTGATGTCTACCTCATCGATCCAGGAGGCCACGGCGGCGTCACCCGAAGAGATGGCGAGAATATCCCGTTCGACCTCGCTGAGTGCCTGGACCGCGAGGTCGTTCAGAAACATGCGGCGATCGAGGAAGGTGGTCGATCGAGCGTTCGCTCTGATCTGATCTTCCGTCCGGCCCCACAGGACCTCCTGGAGGTCTGTGCAGAGTCGGATGGCCTTGTCGGAGGGGGCGACCGGTTCGGTGAGCGGTGCCAGCGAATACCGATAAAAGATCGGGTCGCACCTTTCTCTGCGGTCCAGATGCTCTTCGGAGAGCATACGACCGTCCTGGAAGTGGATCGCCCTCCCCGCGATGGTGAAGACCACGTCGTCGTCGCGATAGCTCACGGAATCGATGAGCGAGCCGTACGCGTGAACGACGGCTCGGACCCTCACGTCGTCGCGAAGTGCAGACGCCCCCCGCCCGACTTCGGCCACGGGGTCGTCGACGATCCCGGCCTCGATGGCGTGGGCCTCCAATGGCGGCGCCTCGACCCAGGATCTCGCTGCGGCCGCCTGCGCCCCCGACCACTGACCCGACGTCCCGACGAACCCGCAGGCGAGCAGGCCTGGAAGCCGGATCCACCATCGTGGTGTCAGGTTCATTGGGTTCCTCTGGGGAGGCGGGGGAGCGAGGATCGGGGTGTCGGCGCGTTCGTGCAAGCGAAACCGAGGTTTTCCTTCCCTGGGAGCATCGTTCGTGCCGATCACCTGACAGCCTGAGGAAGGGCTATCCGCATAGTGATTCCCGTGATCAGAACCGCGCCGGAAGGTACCGTTCCCGGCACGCTTTTCTGCCCGTCGTCATTGCTTGCCGACCCGTCGGTTCGGCCGCAAGCAACGCCAGATTGCTCCAGTGGACTGCCCCACGCGCCCCCCATGATGGTCGAGACTCCCCACAGCCGGTCTCAGACAAGTCCCGATGCCGGGCCATCTTCCGGTCGGATACCCTATGGAAGAGGCTCCGCTCATCGAAGGGCGGGGTCCGTTTGGGAGTGGAAACCCGAAGGAACGCATGAGGAGGTTGCAATGCATACGAGGCAAAGGCGATGGTCGCTGGGCGTTGGCTTGATCTGGCTGGTGGTGGGCGGGATGATCACTCCAGGCGTGGCCTACGCACAGGTTGCAGGAGTACCGTCCTCGATAGGTCAGATCCATAAGCGTATCCCGTCGATGTCACCCTTCACGGGACCACACGGTACCGAGGTCACGGTTCGGGCAGATGGATTGCAGCCGAACCGGAACTACCAGGTCGCGATCGGGGAGATGCAGGGGTGCGGTTATCAGGTCTGCGCCCCGGTGCAGGCGAACGCCAGGGGTGAGCTGGTGGCCACCGTGGAGGTCCCCGATTGGGCGCACACCCATCACTACGAAGTCGTCATGATTCTTGGGGAGGACTTCGTCCCCGTGGCTGTATCCGACCCGTTTCATGTCTCGGATTCCGAAGGCCTGGTGCGTCGTCAGGGTGTGATTGGCACGGCCTGGCCGGGCTGCGCCTCACTAGAAGGAGAGGGCGCGGTGACCTATGCGCTCGTCGGCCGCAATGCCCGGACTCTGATCGCGTCGGAGGGCGAGGAGATGATCATCGAGGGTCGAATTGTGGAAGGTGCGTGCACTCTGCAATACGCGATCGAAGTGGAGTCGATGGAGT
>JBDGVS010000397.1:0-3027 GCA_039585535.1 Gemmatimonadota bacterium
GACGAATTCGCCGACGGCCTCGCGCACACGGAGGCGGGCATCTTCTCGATGGCGAACGCAGGGCCGAACACCGGAGGCTCCCAGTTCTTCATCACCCTGGCTCCGACGGGCTGGCTCGACGGCAAACACGCCATCTTCGGAAAGGTCACCGAGGGCATGGATGTGGTCACGGCGATCGGCGTCACGCAGACAGGAATGGGCGACCGGCCGTCCGAGGACATCATCATGGAAAAGGTGACGGTCAACGAGACCGACTGACCCGATCCACGAGAAGAAACCCCTGCCCCGTCGGCCTGCGCCGGCGGGGCAGGTGCATTTCACTCCTTCTCGACAGCCCGCCCGACGATGATCGTGATGTTGTCCGTGCCGCCGTCGTCCAGCGCGTCCTGAAGGAGTGCCTCACAAGCCTGACGCGCCGAGATCATCGTGGCGAGTCGCTCGTGGATCCGATCGTCCGACACGTGTTTTGTGAGCCCGTCACTACAGAGCATGTGCACGTGTCCCCAGCCCGATTCGATTCGCCTGACCGCCGGGACCGACTCCGGGCCCCCGATCGAACTCGCGAGAAGTGGGGCTACGGTCAGGCGGACCGCCTGACTGTCGCTGAGCAGTCCCTCATCGACCAGCGCCTGGCCGACCGTCTGGTCCCGGGACTCCTGGCGCAGTACGCCTTCGCGAAGCGAGTAGTGCCGACTGTCCCCGACCTGCAGGGAATAGATGTACGGCCAAAGTCCGATGAAGAGGGTGAGCGTCGTAGACATCCCGGCCACCTTCGGATCCGCCTCACCCGCCTCAAGCAGGTGATTGTGCACCCTCAGCGCGGCCCCGTGAAGCGCTCCCGCAAACGCGTCGTGGTCTCGCGTGTCGGCCGTGTAGTAGGCGTCAATCGACTCCGACACATAGCGCGTGATGGCCTGGATGGCCGTACGGCTCGCGGCCTCGCCACCGGCCCGACCGCCCACGCCGTCGGCCACCATCAGCAGAAAGGCCAGCCGCTCGTTGCCCGCTCCGGCGAGGGCGTCTCGCGACAGGCTGGTGAGGTGAACATCGATCTGCTTACGCAGCTGACAGACGAGAAAGTGATCCTGGTTCGTTTCCCGCACCTTCCCCCGATGGGTCAGGCCATAGACATCGATCTCGTCGTCGTTGGGCTTTCGTGAAGAGGTGGCTGGTAATGGCATCGGTGGCGGGCCAGAGGGGCGATGAAGGTGGGACCCCGACGTGCCGCCCGCAAAGAACCGCGATCCGGGGCTAGGAGCAGCTTTGTGCCTGTAGCCAGGTCACCGCCGCTCCGAGCGCCGCATCCGAAACGGGATCTCCCGTCTTGACCCCTCCGGTGACGACCTCATCCGGTTCGAGCTCCTCGCCGTAGACGGTTCCGAGTCGGTCCACCATCGTCGCGACAGTAAGGAAAATCACGGCCCCGTCGGGGAGAGGGTACGCCGAGTTGGCCGTGGACACGCCCCAGGTCGCTTCACCGAACGATCGCGTGTCGGGACGACCACGGAACGCGACGGCGACCGCCTCTCCGGAGCTGGCAGTCTCACCGTCGGTAAGCACAGCGACGAATGGCCGAGGCGACACGAGCTCATAGTTCGCCTCCGAACTCGAGACCACGAGTCCCTGGAAGCCCGCCTGACCGCCCTCGTAAAACCATGCCGTCTGGACAGTGTCCGGGTCCACGAAGAAGCCGATCGGATCACCCTCCCCGAGCACTGGCCCAACTCCGGCGAGCATCGGCCACATGTTGCCACCGGTGTTGCCTCGCAGATCGACGACCCAGCGACACGAGGTGCCCAGGGTGTCGACCGACTCGATCAGCTCGTGATAGCTGTTGGCGAGGGTATCACCCTCGGCTCCGCCTCCCGGGAAGGGCGGCACATCGACGTACCCGATGCCGGGAGCGACCAGGTCGGTCATCGGATCGACGCGCACCGGATCATCCCCAGGTGTCTCGAGCGGATCACCACCCGGACCCCGGAAGAAGCTGTGGTTGTCTCCGAGGCGCTCGAGCGCCGCGATGATCGTCGGGTAGGTATCCTCTCGTGTTACCGAGGCAGCCGCCTCTGCTTCGGCGCGGGCCTCGGCCCGAAACGCCTCCCAGTCGATGTCGTACCGCTTGATGGAGTTGAACTCCATGATGTCGAGTGCGTCGATCAGGTACAGCTCCGCCTGGGCTCCCAGAAAGGGTGCCGTGGGCTCGGACGGGCCAACATCACAAGCGGCCGCCGGCAGCACCGCCAGGATCCATATCAGATTTCGCGCGCGCATTGGTTCCCGGTCAGCCGATCGGCCGCTCCATGCGGCCAATCTCGTAGCCCTGAGGCGGCTCTGCCCCCAGGAGGTGTCGAACGAAGTAATCCCAGCGCCTTCTCATCATGTACGGCTCATTCCCGAATCCGTGACCGCGATTGGGCAACATGAGCAAATCGAAGTCCTTGTTCGCCGCAATCAGCGCATCGACCATCAGCAACGTATTCGACGGCGGCACATTGGTATCCAGCGTTCCGTGGGCAATAAGAAGCTTGCCCTGCAGGTTCTCTGCCAGAAGATGATTGGCCTGGTTGTCGTAGGTCGTCGTGCCGTCGGGATTTACTTCGAGGAGGCCCTGCCACTTCTCGCCCCAGTCGTCCTCATAGTTCCGGTTGTCGTGGTTTCCGGCCTGTGAAACAGCGACGTCATAGAAGTCGGGGTAGCGCAGGATCCCGGCGGTAGAAGCGAAACCGCCCCCGGAGTGCCCGAAGATCCCGACCTTATCGAGGTCGATCCAATCGTAGCGCTCGGCCAGCTGCTGAATCCCTCCGACCTGATCGGGCAGCCCGTTGTCCCCCATGTTGCCGTAATAGGCTTCGTGAAACGACTTGGAACGATTCGGCGTCCCCATCGCATCGAGCTCGATCACGACGAAGCCGAGTTCAGCGATCGACTGGAGGTCCCGATGGGAGGCCCGGAAGCTCCTCGAGCCGACCGAGCCACTCTGAGGCCCCGGATAGAGGTAGTTCACCACGGGGTACTTCCGGCTCGCGT
>JBDGVS010000398.1:0-3025 GCA_039585535.1 Gemmatimonadota bacterium
CGGGGCGTCCTGGCGCTCGGGACGTGGCAGGGGATCTATCTCTGGGAGCACCGCCGTCGAGGATCGGTACGTCGGTGTGTGGTCCACCTCGGGAGCTAGCCTGCCGAGGTCGTCAGATCCTCGGGAAGATTCGCACCAAGCTGACGCGCGATGCGCGGCATCACCTCACCCAACCGCCCGTCGAGCTTCGCAACCGCGTATTCGTCGGCCCTCGTGGGCCCCAGATTGACGACCCCGATCGGTAGCTTTCGCTCCGCAGCGCCGTACACGAACCGACGGCCCGAATAGACAGTCAGCGAAGATCCGACGACCAGCAGAGCCTCCGCGTCGTCGACCATCGCCCAGCATTCATCTACCCGTGGCTTGGGCACGTTCTCACCGAAGAAGACGACATCGGGCTTCAACACTCCGGAACAGACGCGACACTCCGGAACCACGAAGTCGGCGTACACGTCCGCCTGCAGCTCGGCGTCACCGTCCGGAGCCGACTCCGGACTGCCGGACTGGGCGGGAATAGCGGCGACCCAATCCTCGTTCACCCCGAGCAGCCGCTCCTGCATATCGGACCGCAGGGTACGATCGCCGCAGTCCAGGCAGATCACGTGCGCCAGAGAGCCGTGGAGCTCCACGACCCGTCGGCTGCCAGCGGCATGGTGCAGCCCATCGACATTCTGCGTGATGAGTCCACTCACCGAGCCGTGAGCTTCCAGCGCAGCGAGGCCGCTGTGCGTCGGGTTGGGCAGCGCACCGGAGACCCGTTGCCAGCCCACTGTACTTCGCGCCCAGTAGCGTCGCCGGTTTTCCTCAGATCGAACGAATTCGCCGTACTGCACGGGACGACGGGTCTTCATACGCCCCTCAGGGCCGCGATAGTCGGGTATGCCCGACTCGGTGCTGCACCCCGCCCCGGCCAGAACAACGGTCCGACGTGCACGCAGGAAGTCGACGAGGGCTTCGAAGCCTTCGCTAGGGACAGGGGTGGAGTCGGGGAGATTCTCGGCCATGGAACCGGATAGGCCTCCGCCGCAGAAGGGTTCCGCGACGGAGGTTCACATTCTCCGGATCTCCTACCTCCGCGTCAGCCGCGGGATGAACTTCGTCATGCCCTGAACGGGCCCGACTTCACCGGCATAAACGTTGCCATCCCGATCGGCTGTAACGCCTTCGCCCATCGATCCGATTCCACCCATCCCCGAGGATCGCTCCGACATGTGCTCGGCGACGAAGTACCAGACCTCGCCGGTGGCGGCGCTACCCACTCGCAGCCCTTTCCTCCAGCCACCCGGGTTGTAATTCGGGTCGGATTCGGAATCGATCGCGTACAGGACGTCGTTGTCGTCGATGAAGATCCCCGAGTTCCGGCTGAACTGGTACCAGGTATCGAGGTGATTGCCTTCCTGATCGAAAATCTGGATGCGGCGATTTCCGCGATCCGCCACGAAGAGTCGGCCTTGCGAGTCCATCGCCAGAGAGTGGGGGGACCGAAACTGACCATCGGCATAACCCCAGGAACCGAAGCTCATGATGAAGGTCCCGTCCGGCGCATATTTGCTGACCCGGCTGATCGCCGTGGGTGCGTTCACATCGTCGGTGTACTGCGACGGATGGGTTTCCCCGATAAAAATGCTCCCATCCGGCGCCACCAGGACATCGTTCGGTGCGTTCAGGTGCGTCGGAGGAGCACCCTCCTCACCGGGAACGCCGATCGTCATGAGAAGCTCCCCGGTCGGGCTGAACTTCCGCACGGAGTGACCGTTCATCGGAGCGTTCGGCGTCCGCTCGAGTTCACCGCTGTTCGGGGACCGAGCGTCTGCGACCCAGACGTTCCCCTCGGCATCGACATCCATTCCGTGGGGCCAGGTGATCAACCCGGCACCGAACGACGCGACGACGTTCCCGTCCGGATCCAGCTTCACGATCGGGTCGACGCCGGACTCGGCACACGAGTTCGCCCCGCATCGGTCACCCGCCCAGATATGGATCCCGTCGATGTCGACGTTGACCGCGCTAACCGATCCCCAGCTCCGTCCATTGGGAAGGATCCCGAAGTCACGCACCGTCTCGTACGGATTCGGGAGATGGTTGACCGGCTTCACGTTGGCGTGCTCGGGAGGACCCGACTGGCCGCGCTGAGCAGCGACGGGTGCCGCGGCGACGAGCAAAACGAGGAGGGCGAGCAGCGCACCCAGTCGTGGAGTACGTCGGAGCATCGACGAGTGGGCTCGGGGAGGAAGCGTGCGGGCCATAGGTGCCTCAGTCTGTGGAGTACGTCATGCAGTCATGCAGTCGGGCAATCTGAGCCGCCCGCGCGGGCCGGGCCAGATGTCCGAGCATGGCGGGCGCGTCACGAGCGACTCACGGTCTCTTGCGGCGAGGCGCCGATCCCGACCGATTCTGCTCCGTCGGCCACACCGCACCACCGAGTCTCATGAATCGACCAGCCATCCGCGTCCTCTCCGCCGCCCTCCTGCTGACCGCATGCGGCCTGCTTACCGCCTGCACACCGGATGCTCCGCGCGGCGATGCAATCGGCACCGCCGCACCCACGCTGCTCAGCTGGCCCGAGCAGATGGACGTTCGCGACGAGTGGCTGGTGAAGCGCCATGAGATGCTCCTGCCCATGATGCGCCGGGCGGGCATCGACATGTGGATCGTGGTCAACGAGGAGTTCCACGACGACCCTCTCACCGAGTACATCGCTCCAGCCCGCCCTTACACGGGGCGACGCGACATCTTCGTCTTCGTCGACGCAGGAGCCGCCGGGCTCCGAAAGGTGGCAGCCACGGGCTATTGGGAAGAGAACGTGGCTCGCTACTTCGAGTCACCGATCGATCCAGCCCCGGCCGCCGAAGTCCTCCATTCGCTGGTCCAGGAGCACGACCCTCAGTCAATCGGGCTCGGCACCGGCGGGGCCCGCGGCATGACGCGATCCCTGACGCACGACAGCTATCAGTTTCTCGCGGACGCGATGGGACCCGAGGCGGAGGGTCGCTTCGTATCCGCAGAGCCGCTCATCGAAGAGTAC
>JBDGVS010000399.1:0-3017 GCA_039585535.1 Gemmatimonadota bacterium
ACGGCTGCGATCACGTTGACGCAGTCGAAGAAGTTTGGCGGCGAGGCGATAGCGTTCGAGAACATCGACAAGGCTCCGGAAGAGCGAGAGCGTGGGATCACGATCTCGACGGCACACGTGGAGTATGAGACGGAGAACCGTCACTACGCGCACGTGGACTGCCCGGGACACGCGGACTACGTAAAGAACATGATCACGGGTGCGGCGCAGATGGACGGCGCGATCCTGGTGGTGAGTGCAGCGGACGGCCCGATGCCCCAGACGCGCGAGCACATTCTGCTTGCCCGTCAGGTGAACGTGCCGTTCATCGTGGTGTTCATGAACAAGGTCGACATGGTCGACGACGAGGAGCTTCTTGAGCTGGTCGAGCTCGAGGTACGGGAGCTTCTGAGCGAGTACGACTTCCCGGGCGACGACATCCCGGTGATCCAGGGCAGCGGCCTGAAGGCTCTCGAGGCGGCGGGCGAAGGCCCGGACGCGGAGTGCATCCAGGAGCTGATGGACGCGATCGACTCCTACATTCCGGAGCCGGAACGCGACATCGACAAGCCGTTCCTGATGCCTGTGGAGGATGTGTTCTCGATTACAGGTCGCGGTACGGTGGCGACGGGTCGTATCGAGCGTGGCATCGTGAAGCAGGGCGAAGAGATCGAGATCATCGGGATGGATCGCGACAAGAAGACGGTCGTGACCGGAGTCGAGATGTTCCGGAAGCTTCTGGACGAAGGGCGCGCGGGCGACAACGCGGGTCTTCTGCTACGTGGTGTGGGCAAGGACGACGTGGAGCGTGGCCAGGTGTTGGCGAAGCCGGGCTCGATTACGCCTCACACGAAGTTCAAGGCGGAGGTGTACGTCCTGACGAAAGAAGAGGGTGGACGTCACACGCCGTTCTTTAACGGTTATCGTCCTCAGTTCTACTTCCGGACGACGGACGTGACGGGCGCGGCTCAGCTACCTGAGGGCGTCGAGATGGTGATGCCGGGCGACAACGTGCAGATGGAAGTTGAGCTGATCACGCCGATCGCCATGGACCCGGAGCTTCGGTTCGCGATCCGCGAGGGCGGCCGCACGGTGGGCGCTGGCGTGGTAACTGAGATTATCGAGTAAGACTTTAGTGCCGGGCTCGTGCCCGGAGTCTCTCTCTGCAGCTGGCGACTTCGTCGAGGCTGCTCCGAGAGACTCCGGGCCCGGCCCCGATCATACATGCGTGGGACGGCATGATGCCTGACCGCGCGACATGAGAGACTGAGATGGCAGACAGAATCAGAATTCGACTCAAGGCGTTCGACCACTGGGTGGTCGACCAGACGGCGGCCGACATCGTTCGGACGGCGCAGAAGACGGGGGCGTCCGTACGTGGACCCATCCCGCTTCCGACGCGTCGCGAACGTTGGACCGTTCTCCGTTCGCCGCATGTCAACAAGAAGGCACGCGACCAGTTCGAGCTGCGTACGCACAAGCGCCTCATCGACATCGTGGACAGCCGCCCCCAGACAATCGACGCTTTGACGAAGCTGGATCTGCCCGCTGGCGTCGACGTCGAGATCAAAGTCGACTGACGGAGGAACTCCGGAAAATGCCGGGATTGATCGGAAAGAAGATCGGGATGACCCGAATCTTCAATGAGGACGGGGTTCAAATACCCGTCACTGTCATTGAAGCAGGGCCGTGTCCCATCGTGAACGTGCGCTCGCAAGAGCAGGACGGCTATCAGGCCGTGCAGCTCGGCTTCGGTGCTAAGAAGGCAAAGAGGACCCCTGGTGGTGAGATGGGTCACGCGGCGAAGGCCGGCCTCGAGGCAGCACCGCGACTGATGCGAGAGTTTCGTTGCGACAATGGTTCAGAATACGAAGTGGGCCAGGAGCTCACGGTGGAATTGTTCGAGGCGGGCGACCGGATCAAGGTCGTCGGCAAGAGCAAGGGCCGTGGATTCCAGGGCGTCGTGAAGCGGCACGGATTTGCGGGACGTCCCGCCAGTCACGGCCATCCGATGTCCCGAAACCCGGGTTCCATCGGGCCAGGCACGGACCCCTCCCGCGTCATCAAGGGCAAGAAGATGCCCGGACGAATGGGTGGGGATCGAACCACTATCCGGAACTTGCAGGTCGTGCGCGTCGATGGCGAGCGCAACCTGCTGTTCGTGAAGGGCGGTGTTCCGGGCGCCCGTGATGGTTACGTCCTGATCTCGAAGTAAGGCCATGTTTAAGGCACGCTACTACAAAGTCGACGGCAAGAAGGGAAAGGCGCAGTCTCTGCCTGACTCCATCTTCGACGGCATCGTCAACGAGGGCGCCATGCACCAGGTGGTGAAGGTGTACCTCTCTAATCAGCGACAGGGCACGGCGGCGGCGAAGACTCGCTCCGAGGTCCGAGGCGGAGGACGTAAGCCCTGGAAGCAGAAGGGGACCGGCCGCGCCCGTGCGGGAACGACCCGGGCCGCCCAGTGGGTGGGCGGTGGTGTGGCTTTCCCGCCAATTCCGCACTCCTGGCGCAAGCGTCTTCCGAAGAAAGTCCGGACACTCGCTCGACGCTCGGCACTCAACGACCGCGCCGAGCACGATCGTGTGGTCGTGGCCGACCTGCCCAAGATGGATACGCCGAAGACGCGTGACATGGTCGGCTTCCTGGCTGCGCTCGAGCTGGAAGGGAAGACACTGATTCTGACCAACGGCCAGAATCACAACGTCTATATGTCCACTCGCAACCTCGATAAGGTCGAGGTCATGCCATTCGGGAACGAGTCCGTCTACGACGTGCTCTGGGCCCGTACGGTGGTGATCGAGAAGGGTGCGCTGGATGACGTCGAAGGGGCTCCGGCCGAGAAAGCCGCAGCTCCCAAGAAGAAAGCGGCCCCGAAGAAGAAGGCCGCTCCTAAGAAGAAGGCAGCTCCCGCTGCTGAGGCAGTTGCCGCAGTCGAGGTCGCAGAGGACGTGGTCGAGGAGGCTGTCGAAGCCGCTGGAGACGACGTAACCGAGGCCCCGGAGACTGACGCCACTGTTGCCGAGGACGAGACCGAG
>JBDGVS010000400.1:0-5387 GCA_039585535.1 Gemmatimonadota bacterium
AGCGCCTCCAACTCTCCCAGGGCCTCGAACCAGTCGTCTACGAACGGGCCGGCTCTGCGTCGCCAGCGATCCAGCCCGACCGCAACGTGTACGTCCCAGAGGACGAGCACGATGACAATCTCGTGGACCATCGATCCGGCGGCACCGGCCGCATCCAGCCACCACTCGAGTGAGCGAATTTCGTCCGATGCTTTGCGGCCCGAGGCATCCGTGAGGCGCGCCTGCAGCGCCTGTAGCCCGGGCTCGTCGGTCTCGTACGACTCCCACGCCGCGAAGAGGCTGTGGTGCCGTCTCAGCCCTGGGGCGCGAATCCCGGCACCATCGAACCACGATGAGAAGGCGCGTCGCCACCGGAAGGCCAGCATCCCCTGGACCGCCAGCGGCCCGAGCCAAATCAGTGCCGGAGCTCCAGCGCTGAAGAACCAGAAGGTGAAGAGTCCGCCGGTAACGAGGGGCGCGACGCGAGCGAAGAGGATACTCCACCCCGGAACACGCGCGGAGCTCGCCCCGTCAGCATCCCTCCCGAAGACCGAGGGACCGGTGGCCCACCCGAGAAAGTCGACCCAGCCACCCGGACCCACTCTGTCGATGAGAAGCGCCTCACCTGTCAGCTGCTCCCGGCCTGCCGGGTCCTGGGCGAGCGCGGCGACCGCGCGCTGCCTCTGCACGACCTCATCGATCGGTGCCGGCGCCGCGAGCCACTTCCGAAGCGTCTCCGTCCCCGTAGGCGTCGGTGTGGGGCCGAGCAGCGCCCGGAGAGAGCCTGGGCCGAAGACGTCCAGGTCGTAAGCATATGGATGCTTGGCCCGGGCCGCCGTGACGTCCAGCAGCGGATCCTCGTACCCGACCTCCTCGAACTCGGCGGCCAGGCCAGCCCAGTCCCGGGCAAGCCGAAGAACGCCAAGGCGAGAGAGCGTCTCGGCAACGCGAGCTCGCCGAAGCTGACCGCGAAGCGTTCGGTGCCGGACGATCAGGACCACGAAGGCGACGAAAAAGCCGATCGCGATCACGATCGGAATCGCCGGCGGAATCGGCACTTCATCATAGAGCAGAGCGGCGAGCGCGCCCAACACGAACGTCGCCAGCCTCGCCACCTCCACGGTGCGCGTGCGGCGCTCCAGCTCGTCCGCCAGGGCACGATTTCGCACGAGCTCGGACCGATAGACCTCCGCTGGCTCGTCGCTCCGGGCGGAAGTGGCGGCACCCGCGCGCTGGCTCCCCTCCGGTGTATTCACCACACTACCACGTCCGTTCGCCGACAACCGTCCTCCATGATGTTTCGAACTTCATCGCCTCGTCGCCCCCTGACCACCTCGATCGCCCTCGTGCTGCTCGGGGCCTGCGGCGGCGATCCCGGCGAGGACCCCGTCCCACCACAGCCGAACGATCTACCCGAACTGCACCACGTCGGCCTGAATTCGGTCGATCCTTCGGGAGCCATCGATTGGTACCTGGCCGTGTGGCCCTCTGCGACACGGGCCGAGATGGACGGGAAGCCTGCCGTAGAGTCCGAAATGTACCTCGTCTTCAACGAGGTTGCCGACCCTCCTGCCGGCGCCTTCGAACCCAGCCTGGGACGCCCGGCCGAGCAGAGCGCCTTCTGGCACATCGGGGCCTTCCTCAATACCACGGATACCGACGTGCAGCTGGCCGATGTCGGTGTCGCGCATCTGCCACTCTACACCGGTGTCGGCGAAGAGACCGTGTGGCGTTCGGGACTGACTCCGTACACGGGTATCGTTACCGCAGAGACGCTCGACGCGGCCGAACCTTCTGCCGCCCGCCCCGGGGGCTTCAGCTACGTCCTCGCTCCCGACGGTGTGCTCTTCGAGCTGACCGGGGGAGCGCAGACCACCCCCTCCATGTCGCACGTGCACTTCTTTCATGAAGCGCCCCTGTGTGCGGCGAACTGGTATGTGGAGAACCTCGGCATGACCCTCCCACCGATGCGGAACGAAGACGGGAGCACCACGGCCCGCCCCCTGCACGAGCCGTGTGACGCGGATCGAGGGGCTCCAGGCTGGCCGTCGCTGGAGTCTGCCGGGACCATCCGTGCGCCCCGCGCAACGGTCGTTCACGGGACCGGGAGCATGTCGTGGTACCCACGCCAGTGCGTCGACGGTCGGTGCGGGCAGGCTCGTCCGCTGGTACCGTCGCGAGGACAGGCTCTCGACCATGTCGCGTTTCTCGTCGACGACGTTGCGGCCTGGCACAGCTGGCTGACGACCCGGGGAGTTGTTGTGATCGAGGACCCACACCCATTCGATGGAGGCCGAGCCATCATGATCGAGGGGCCCGACCGTCTGGCCATCGAGCTCGTTGAAGCGGCACCGGCTGCGCCGTGAGAATCGTCAAAGGGAAGTACGCCGGGCGCTCACTGGCGTCTCCTGGAAAGAGGGTGCGTCCGACACCCGAGGCGATCCGAGACCGCGCGCTCGAAATCGTCGGCGACAATCTGGCCGGAGCGAGAGTGCTCGATCTCTTTGCCGCGCGGTACGTGGACTTCGTCGAGAACGGAGGTGCGGCCCTTCACTCGCTCAAGGCGAACATCGCCACGTTCCGCGAGAGCCGACGTACGCGGATCTACAAGCGTGACGCCATCCCGTGGGTCGAAGCACTCGAGCAGGGCGCCTACGACATCGCCTACGCCGATCCACCATACGGCTCGAGGAAGCTCGACCGCGTCCTGGCACACTGGCTGGCGGTCCCCTTTGCTGGCGTCCTCCTTCTGGAACACGACAAGGAGCACGTCATCGACGGCAAGGCGAAACAGTACGACTTCGAGGGACCGACGAGGCTCTCCGTGCTGAGAGCCGGAGATCAATTGCGAACGGACGTCCACCCCGCTCGTTCAGTCCCAGCCACTGAAACGGGAGATTCTCATGACATCGTCCCGTGACGCGCTCAGGCAGAGAGCCTGCGCCTGCAGCTTTTCACCCGGCTGTGATTACTTCGTCGGACTCCAGGCGATCCAGTAGTCGTCGATCGAGTCATCGTCCGTCGCGAGTTCAGTATCGCCGGCCGGCAGACCATTCAACTGAAGGATGTAGGTGAGTACGTCTGTCACCTGCTGCCGGGAGAGGCTCCACGGATCGTCGTAGGGCATCCGATCGTTGATGTAGTACCAGAGCTGGAAGACCGACTGCTCTTCCCACCGACCTTTGAAGCCGTTGTCCGTCCAGTCCTCGACATCGTGGCATTCGGAACAGGAGCTCACGAAGAGGTCATGCCCACGGTCCGCCTGCGCCAGTGTGAATACGCCATCGGCGGTGGTCGGTTCAGCATCCGTGGCCGCCTCGGCGTCTGGCTGCGGAGTCGGAGCCGGGGTGGATGCGGGCGCGGACGAGCCCGAAGAGCACGCAGCGACGAGAGCGAGCAGAGCGAAGCCGGTGAGGGCGCGCAGAGACCGAAGCATTGAACTTTGGGGCTGGGAGGGTCGAGCGAGGCCCGCCGGAGCGAGCCATGCGTCCGGCCCGGTTACACCGGCCGCACGCGTGTGTTGCTATCGATCTGACCCCTCGCAAAGCGGAAATGTTGAGAGAGAGAGACGGCGCCTCAGGAGAGGAACCAGTCCAACGCCTCACTACCGATCTCCGGCGGAACTTCGTGCCCGCCCTCGAACTCCCGGTACTCGACCTCGTACCCCTCATCCCGAAAGGTTGGCACGATCACTTCCCTCGCGTTCTCGACCGGGAGGATCGAATCCCGTGTCCCGTGGGAGACGAAGATCGGGGGGCGCCCTACCCGCCCCTCAGGGGGTCGCGCGAAGCCTGCGGAGAACGCAATGATCCGTGAAAACAGAGTCCCGTTCGCCGGCCCCAGCGAGAGCGCATAGGACGCACCGTCGGAAAAGCCGCCGAGAACGATCCGGCTCGAATCGACGTTCACCCGGTCGAAGGTGTGGCCCATCGCCCGATCCAGAAATCGGACATCGGGGCCGAACGAGCCTCGGATTCGATCCCACGTCACCTGGCGCGCGTCGATCGCCAACAGGGCCATCCCCCGAGCGTCACAGTCATCGAACAAACCCTTCCAGTTGTCCGCTCGACCTCCCGCCCCGTGCAGAGCGACGAAAAGCGGGACGGGTACCGCGGCATCGTACGACGAAGGAACGTAGAGGAGCCCGTCCCGTTCATCTTCGAGCCCGAGGGGCGTCTCTCCGACCACCGCGGAGAGCGTCGGCGGTCGCCACGTCACCGTCATGAATGGACTCGAGCCTGCCGAAGCCGGGCCGGTCGGATCGCTCGAGCAACCCCAGAACGGTGGGAGCAAGGCGACGAACCCCGAAGCGATCATCTCCCGGCGGGTCCACACTCGACCACCTGAGCCGCCGAGGTTCACGCCCACCCCGCCTTCCATCTCATCACTCATCCCCTCTCCTCCTCCGTCGAACGGCTCCAACGAGCCGACCCATCCCCGAGGGTATACGGGTGATCGCAGCCCACCTTTCTGGGACGGTGGTCGATGGGCGGACAGACGGACCTCCGGGGGCGGCTCGAGGTACTCGTCTCCATGGAAATCGGTATCTACTCGTTCGTCGAAACCGCGGTCGATCCTGTGTCGGGCGGACAGCTCGGCGCGCAGGACCGAATCGCTCATATCCTCGAAGAGATCGATGTCGCGGATGCGGTCGGTCTGGATGTTTTCGGCATCGGGGAGCACCATCGCCCGGACTACGTCTCCTCCTCGCCCGCGACGATCCTGGCAGCGGCTGCCGCCAGAACGAAGAATATCCGACTGACGAGCGCGGTGACCGTGCTCAGTTCCGACGATCCGGTGCGCGTATTTCAGGACTTCGCCACCATCGATCTGATCTCGAACGGGCGGGCCGAGATCATGGCCGGTCGGGGCTCGTTCACCGAGTCGTTTCCGCTCTTCGGGCAGGATCTCGGGGATTACGACGAATTGTTCTCGGAGAACCTCGACCTGCTTCTCCGACTTCGGGAGCACGAGCGCATTACGTGGCAGGGGCGCCACCGACCATCCATCGACAGTCGCTCGGTCTATCCGCGCCCGGTTCAGGATCCGATCCCGGTGTGGATCGCCGTGGGTGGTAACCCGCCCTCCGTGGTCCGAGCCGCTTCCCTTGGGCTACCGATGGCACTGGCGATTATCGGTGGAATGCCCGAGCGCTTCGCCCCCTTCGCCCAGCTCTACCGCGAGACCGCGGAGCGCGCGGGGCACGACCCGGCATCACTGCCGATCAGCATCAACGCTCACGGCTTCCTCGGCGATGACCCGGCCGAAGCCACCGAGCTAGCCTTTCCTGCCTTCTCCGAGACGATGGGCCGCATAGGCCGGGAGCGGGGATGGCCGCCGCCGACCCGAGCCCAGTTCGATGCAGAGCGGGAGCTACGCGGCGCCATCTTCATGGGTGGGGCCCAGGA
>JBDGVS010000401.1:0-3005 GCA_039585535.1 Gemmatimonadota bacterium
GAACACCTCGCGCTCCGGCCAGCCTCGGTCGAAACGACCGAGCGTCCACATGATGCCCGAGTAGGAGTTCGGATCACGACCGTCGATCGCATACCGGTTGTTGAGCTCGATCATGGTGTCGAGCGCGTCGCGTGGAGTTGGGCTCCACTCCAGAATCTTCTTGCCCCAGAGCATCCGCAGATAGTTGTGGATGATGCCCTCTCCGACAAGCTGACGTTGTGCCGCATTCCAGAGTTCGTCGTGAGTCTCCGCTCTCTCGAATTCCCGTCGCGTGTATACGTGTTCGCGCCGATCCGACGTGTGCGCGGAGAGGGTATCGAGAGCCCACTGCGGAAGAGTCTCGTACTTGTCGTAGTCCGGCTCGCGCGAGCAATACAGATATCCCAGTTCGCGCCAGGTAACGAACTGATCGACGAACGCCTCAGTGGGGGCACTCATGCCCCACCATCCCGCCCGCCTCCCATCGTGTGGTGGGGAAATCCTGGCGGGACTCCACCCTTCCCGTCGGACCACGGCATCGAAGATCTCGTGCGAAGAGATGTGCCCGTAGTGAAGCCAACCCGACAGGCCGCTGGCCGCGGATGCATCCGGATGGTTGCGCTCCGTGTAGCGATCGAGCCCGTCGGAGAGGAACGCATCCAGCCGTGCCCGCGCCGCACCGTGCCCGCCGCGCCAGCCGGTAGACCCCACGCCGTGGTCGATCGGGAGGGTAGCCAGCGCCTCCACCATCGCCGAGTGCGACGGAGGCTGATTCTGTCCCAGGAGCGCGGAGGATGCCCGCGGCCAACCTTCCAGAACGTGATCGGGGATCCGACCGGGCGGCAGATCGAGGCCGAGGCATGGCGCCGCTTCCGGACGATCGCCCAGGTGCGCGGGCAGCTCCTTATGGAGAAATCGGCGCAAGTGGTACGCCGCCGAAAACGTGCGATCGGCGGCCGACAACGGAAGGAGGCCACAGCTGGCTACCGCCTCGACAGAGCACCCACGCAGGCGAGCTGCTGCTTCCAGAAGACGGGGGGTGAAGAATACCGGGGCATCATCAGTCACGACGACACAGGCCTCGCCAGCAAGCGCAGCGAGAAGCCCTCGACCCGCTCCCGCCTCCGGCTCCACATACGGGTGGTACGCAACGGGGGTGGTCGCGAGGGCATGTTCGTGCTCAGCCATGCCGTCGATCACCGCGAGGTGATGGCGATCGGAGGCCCACGGGTAGCTCACGTTCAGAGGCTCCAGAATCACCAGCGGACGCCGGAGCGCACGCGCATGCTCGATCGCACGATCGAGTCCGAAGTTCCAGTGAAGGCGTCGGCTGGCCGTCATCCAGTACAGCACGTACGAACCGGAAGGACGGAGTTCGCCTCTGTTGAGGCTGCGGATTCGAGCGGTAGGCACAGTCATGGGCCGGGGTACACCAGATTCGCGTCGGGGTCCCCGCGTCTCTTGCACGAACTCCGGAGCGAGGCGCTATGAGCAGCTCACTCTGGCGGTCACACGCCCCTCCAAAGAAGATTCGGGCGCTTCCCTGCCCCTACCGCCGGCGCTCACGGCTCCCACCATGACAATCCTCCAACGGTTGCTCAGCGTCGGCCGCCTGTCGACAGAGCGGCGAGGCCAGATCCGATCCGACTCGCAGTCGTTGGGCTTCGCCGTGGACCTCTGCCATGTGCTCCAGGAGGAGTTGGCCACGGACGGAACCGTTCGACTGTCCCTCCTCGATGTCGGAGCGCGGACCGCTGCGGGCTCAAACCTGATGGCACAGGTTTTTCACCCGGCGAGCTACGTACAAATCCGGCTGGACGTGACCGCGCTCGACCTCGACGCGGCGCACCAGGAAGAAGCTCGCACGTTGTATCCGGATGTGCGGTATCGCGTCGATGACGTACGGAACGTGCGCGACCGGTACGACGTCGTCACGTGCTCTCACACCCTCGAACATCTTGCCGAACCCGGCCCCGTGCTGGAGCACATGCGCTCGATCGCACGCCGACTCGTGGTAATCGCGGCCCCGTATCGAGAGCGATTAGCCCCTTCGATCCCGAATCCGTCGCGGCACCTCTGCACGTTCGACGACGACTTCTTCGCGGCACACCCGCCCCGCCGTCTCATCGTGTACAACAGCCCTCACTGGTATACGAGCGACTGCTTCGTGGCGGTGTACGACCCGAGCTAAGCCGGAAGCTCGACGATTCGACCCATCAGTGGTCGCAGAGGGCTTTCACTTTGCGAACGGCCTCGTCGACCGCAGCCTCGCCCTCGGCCGCGATGAGCTGTTCCTTCGCCTCGTGGCAAGCATCCGCGGCCTGACTGTGGGACGTCCGCACCTCGGGGTGCACCAGCCCACCGTCGCACAGCGTCTCAGATACCCGGCGCACATTCGTGTGTTGGCCCTCTTCGAAGCTGACACAGTCTCCGTCGTTCACGTTGGATTGCTCCGTGACGACCTTCTTCGTGCCACCGTCCGACAGCTCGATCGTGTAGGCGAAGGCCGTGTTCGATCCCTCGGCCGCCGCCGTACCCACACCACCAATGGCCGCCCCGATGGCCGCCCCACCTGCCCGGTTCCCCTTGCCGGCCACCAGAGCGCCGATAATTCCGCCCAGCACGGCGTTCGAGACGGCGCTGGACTCCAGCTGGACCTGCTCGGAGGTAACCACCCGCCCGTACTCGACGGAGATCGTCTGGTTCATATCCGCTCGCGAGACCGTGGCACCAGACGATGCGCAGCCCGTGGAGCCGACGATCGCCGCGATGAGCACAGGCGAGAGAAGAAAACGATGGGTGTTCATGTGATCGGCCTCTACGCTTCCGTGAATGGAACTGTCGTTGCCACGACCTCAGCGATGCGCTCTATCTCGGCGTCACCCAACTCCGGGTGGATCGGGAGCGACATGCACTCTTCGGCGACTCTTTCGGTGACGGGTAACGTGATGTCCCGATAGTCGTCCGCACAGAACGACTGTCGGTGAAGCGGGATCGGATAGTAGATCCCCGACGACGACCCAGCG
>JBDGVS010000402.1:0-3886 GCA_039585535.1 Gemmatimonadota bacterium
ATATAGAAGGTGTACGTGTCGTCGGGGACGCCGGTCACGGTCGTCACACGGCCGCCCCGGAAGGGGCCGATGTTGCGGTAGCGCATGGATTCGAAAAGCGCTTCGTCGATCTGCGCAGACACCGGCGCGGGCGCGCCGAAAGGAAGAGTGACGGCGGCGGCTGCCAGAATGATGCTGGCGCAACGGATACGGGAGATGCTCACGCGGGCGATTCTCTGCGGTGAGGATTGGTCGAGCGTCGCAGATGAAGCCGCGGCGAACTCTGAGGAGAACCTCAGAGTATCCGGCCTTTTCGTAGAGCGGAAGGGGCTCGCGCCCGGATTCAGGTCGTCAGATGACAGGCGCTGAAGTGATCGGGCCCGACCTGCTTCAACTCCGGGACCTCCTGAGCGCAGATAGCCTCCGCTCGGGGACACCGGCTCCGGAAGACACACCCTGATGGTGGGTCGATCGGGCTGGGGATATCCCCGCTCAGGACGGTGCGCTTCCGCTGACGTCCGGGCTCGGCAACCGGCACAGCCGACAGCAATGCGTCGGTGTAGGGGTGGTTGGGCGTCGAGTAGAGGGCCTCCGAGGGGGCGATCTCCATGATCTTTCCGAGGTACATCACGGTCAGGTTGAGCTGATCTTTGAGGTCGCTCAGCAGGTTGATTACCTGTGCCTGGATCGAGACGTCGAGGGCAGATACGGGCTCGTCTGCCACCAGGAATTCCGGGTCCACCGCCAGGGCCCGTGCGATCCCGACCCTCTGCCGCTGTCCTCCAGAGAACTCGTGCGGAAAGCGATCCAGCTGATTCGTGGAGAGGCCTACCTGCTCGATGAGTTCGGCTGTGCGATCGGCCCGGCTCTCGGGCGTGCCGATGTCGTGGAGTGCCAACGCATGGCCGATGACGGTCCGTCTCGCTTGGACAGCTCCAGGACATTCGTGTCATCGAACACCACACTACCGGCCGTAGCCTCCTCGAGGCGCAGCACGAGCCTACCCGTGGTGGTCTTTCCGGAGCCGCTTTCGCCGACCAGGCCGAGTACCTCGCCCCGACGCACCGTGAATGAGATGCCGTTCACTGCCTGGACGTGATTGACGACCCGATTCAGCGCGCCTCCCCGAATGGGAAAGTGCTTCACGAGGCCTTCCACGCGAAGAAGGTCGGTCATCCCGCTACCTCCGCGGCGAGATCGAGCTGACGCCAGCGCCGACAGCGGACGTCGTGTCCGTCCGTGACCTGCTCGAGCGGTGGCACCGACTCCCTGCATTCGGCTTCCGCATGTTCGCATCGGGGTGCGAAGCGACACCCGGATGGCCGGTCCGTCAGAGAGGGGGCGTGGCCCGGGATGGTGCGAAGGCGCTGCCCGCGAACGGTGCTGCCGAGGCGGGGGATCGATGCGATCAGGCCAGCCGTGTAAGGCATTCTGGGCCGACTGAAGATCTGATCCACAGATCCACTCTCGACCACCTGTCCGGCGTACATCACGACGACCCGTCGAGCCATCTGGGCCACGACGCCCAGGTCGTGAGTAATGAAGATGATGGCCATCCCCAACTCGGCCTGAAGCTCTTCCATGAGGTCCAGAATCTGAGCCTGGATGGTCACGTCCAACGCGGTCGTGGGTTCGTCCGCGATCAGCAGGCTTGGACGACACGCGAGAGCCATGGCGATCATGGCGCGCTGTCGCATTCCGCCCGACATCTCGTGAGGGAAGCTGTCGACGCGCTGTGTCGGCTCCGGGATGCCCACCGTCTCCAGGAGTGTGATGGCGCGCTCCCGGGCCTCGGCGCCGGAAAGACCTTCGTGCTCGATCAACACCTCGGCGATCTGCGCGCCTACGGTGTGCACGGGGTTCAGGCTGGTCATCGGCTCCTGGAAGATCATGCCGATCTCCTTCCCGCGAACGCCCCGCATTTCGTCTTCGGGCAGCTTCGTCAGCTCACGATCACCGAGCCGGATCGAGCCGCCGGTAATGCTGCCCACCCGCTGCGGCAGCAGGCGCATGATCGAGAGCGCGGTAACCGACTTTCCCGACCCACTCTCGCCGACGATGGCGATCGTCTCTCCAGCGTCCACGGTAAAGCCCACCCCGTCCACGGCCACTACGTCGCGCGGGCCCAGCTGGAAGCTGGTCTGAAGATCAGCTACCTCGAGGAGGGGTGCGTGGCTCACTTCAGTCCCAGCTCCTCGAGTGCCTGCGCCACGCCATCGAGGTGGGTCAGGTGCATCGACGCGTAGTTGGGGGCGAGCACCACGCCGTCTCCCCCGGCCTTGTACGTGGCCATCACGGATCGGTACACGATGTCCTGCGTGCACTTCGCGGTCTCGGGGCGGGTGCGCGGGGCATCCACGCCGATGCCCATGTACACGTTGGCGTTCCCGTCCACGCCCCGAACCGCATCTGCACACTGACCGTGTACGTACGTGTCGGGATCCATCCCGGTGGCGATCAGTTCGTCGAAGGGCGCTTCGTTCAGACCCAGGATCCGGAAGAGCGCCCGGGTGGCCTCATCGGGCTCGAAGTCCCGCAGGATCGTCTTGCGGAAAAATCCGAGCTCCTTGTGCCAGACCTCGCCGCCCTGGTGCTGATACGTGATGGGTTTCACGAAGTCGGCGTAGCGAGTCTGCTCGGCCCATGGCCACTGCGCGCGCCGGATGGGATTGAAGTGGTTCCGGTTCCAGACGTTGAGTCCGAAGGGCATGTCTGGCCGGCACCACTTCACCAGCCCGTAGAGCTCGCGGTCCAGATCTTTGCTGCGCTCCAGCCAGAACTTCTCCCAGATGAGGGCCTCGGGGTTCTCGAGGAGCACACGCAGGAAGGTGACGAGCGTACCGTCGACGAACGTCTTGCCGGCTGCCGCCTCCTGCATGAAGTCGTACAGCCGGAGGAGCGCCTGCCGGCACGCTTCGACGTTGATCCCTCGGTCGATCGCCTCTCGTCGTGATGCTTCCGAGAAGTCGCCGGGTGCGCCTCCCTGGATGAGGGTATCGAGCGGAGAGTTCCGCTCGTTGCACCACATGACGCCGTCGAGGGGGTGATTCCGGACCTGATCCTCGATCATCGAGTGGATCCACTTCCGGTATCCGGGATTCGATGTAGAGGGCTCGCCGCCGATTCTCCCGAAGAGGTCGACTTCCATGGCCTGCGCCAGCGTCGGAACCTCGACGTTCCCGGCTGATCCGTGCCCGGCGTACTTGAAGAAGGGCTCCATCAGCTCGATGTAGACCTTCATCCCGCGGGCGTGTGCCTCGGGGATCACCATCTTCAGAATGTCGCGCCCGGCGAACTCCGGATCCTGGCTCCGGTAGTCGGCCATGAAGGTGTCTTCGTAGTAGCGCGGGTCCGGATCGAAGTAGGCGCCACCGCGCATCTGGTACGGCTCCGGGACGCCGTGATCCGGCCACCCGTCGAGCTCGTGGCTGATCGATCGGCCCGACTTGAGTCCCAGCCAGCTGACCGTTCCGAGCATCAACACATTGACGCCCACCCGGTTCTGCAGCGTGTCGAGTACGGTATCCACGCCCTCGTCCACGAAGCTGATCGGACTGAGCTGGATCCCGACGAAGCGGTCCTTGGATTCGTTGTTCATGAAGCGCGTCGTACTCGGGTCACGAGGAGGATCGTGCGGCGGCGCTGAACGCGGTGATGCGTTCCATCGCCTCCTGGATCATGGGGAGTGGCTGCAGATAGCTGATACGGATGTAGTCGGTGCTCTCGTCTCCGAACATGGTACCGGGGAAGAGCATCACGCCTGTCTCTTGCAGGAGACGCAGGCAGAAGTCCGGAGACGGGAGTCCGGTGGACGAGACGTTCGTGTAGATGTAGAACGCGCCACCGGGATGGCCGTAGGTGAAGCCGGCTTCGTCGAGAGCAGGCATCAGCCACGCACGCCGCTCGG
>JBDGVS010000403.1:0-3000 GCA_039585535.1 Gemmatimonadota bacterium
AACAGGCCTGCGCGGACTCCTTCCAACAAATCCGCCTTCTTCGACACCTCGTGTTCGAAGACGTCGTCGCCTTCTCCGGCTCTCAACTCAGGCTCCCGCGCGACCAGCTCCTGCAGACTACACCGAAGGGTGAACTCCAGCTCCGACGTCCAGTCCTCCACGACTAACGGCAGGAGCCCCACCTCTCTGGTCATGTCTTCGAGGGTACGATCCGACGTCATGTTCCCGGGCCCGACTTCAGCGGCACGTTTGAGCTGACCGGGATCCAACAGGGGTGCAGGTTCGATCACCACCGACGCGACCCGACCGCCTGGCCTGAGGACCCTCCGACATTCTCTCAACACGGAGAGATCGTCGGACAGTCAACAAAGCACATCCGTGTGCGATGCCGCGTCGAAGCAAGAATCCCGGAATGGGAGGTGGAGCCCGTCGGCACAGACGACGCCGTCGCCCGCCGACCCGAGGGCGGATAGCCGAGCGGCGGCCGTGCGGAGGGCCGTAAGGGGCAGATCGGTTACGAAAAGACGGCAGCCGGTCTTCTCCGCGACGCGTGCCCCTGGCCACCCACGTCCGGACCCCAGGTCCAACAGGCGGTCCCCCGGAGCGAGCGAGAGCAGCTGTGCGATCCGATCAGCCTGTGCGACCGACGTATAGCCATTGGGGAGGTCCGATCCGAGCGCCGCAACTCGAACACCCTGCGCCGCCGCCGTCCCCAATCTGCGATACTTGTAGGCGAACGACTCCTGCGTCACCCGCTCTGCAGCGTCATTCGGATCGGACGATTCAGCCATGCAGGGAAAGTGCACACCGCACGCGGGTATCTCCAAGTGAATAGCCAATCAGGGAGGCCACGTGCCCAGTCATCAGCAGTCGATCGTCATCCGCCGACCCCTCGCCGACGTCTTCGCGTACATGGACGACATCGATCGAGAGCACGAGTGGCAGCCTCATCTGCGGGAGGCCGAGCAGCTCCCGAGTGGGGCGACCGCCGTAGGGACCCGTCGGCGCTACGTATCGGACTTCCTCGGCAAGCGACTAGAGAACACGTACGTCGTGCAGCTATATGAGCCGGGCCAGAGAATCGTCCTGGAGAGCACTCCCGACTCCGTCGTCAGTGCAAAGACCGACATCCGCTGGGAAGCTGTAGGAGCGGACACACGGGTTACGATGACTTTAGAGGGAAAGGCGTCGGGTCCGCTGCGATTCGTCCCCAACGTTCTGCTCGAGGCCACCTTCGAAAAGGAAGTGACGGGGACGCTCGCGCGCCTCAAGGAGACGCTCGAAGAGGGAGGGTGACTTTCGGGCTCAACCTTTCCAAGCGGATGCATCGGGCGCATTATCTTCAAGGTTGAATATTCTAAACACCGTCGGATCGCCGTCCGATCCATTCAGAGCCTGCCAGACCTCAACGCTCTCCCTCTCCTGCACCGCCCGATGACCGCACCGACCTACACGACCAGCCAGCTCGCCGAAGCCGCGGAGGTGGGGAGTCAGACGCTCCGCTACTACGAGCGGCGTGGACTCCTTCCGGAGCCACCCCGCACCATCGGTGGACACCGACTCTACGGACCGTCGCACCTCGAGCGGCTGCGGTTCATCCAGGCGTTCCAGGGTCTCGGCTTTCAGCTCGAGGATGTCCAAGCGCTCCTGCGCGTACAGGAGGCGCCTGCCGAGGCCACCGCGGCCAACGAGACGATCGAACACTTCCTGGGTCGGCTCGACGCGAAGGCGAACGCGTTGAAGGACATGCGAGCCTCGATCGCATCATTGCGCGCCAAGGCGGAGGCATCGCTAGCGCGGGAGTGAGTCTCAGGCCAGCTCTTCGATCCTGGCTTCGACGGACGACCAATCCTCCATCGCCCCTTCCACGGCGAGGGCGAGGTCTGCCCGCTCCTGCTCCATCCGTCCGACCTCATCGGGCGACGTACGCTCGTAGTACCCGTCGGCGCAGAAGGCATCGTCGATGTCCTTCATGCGAGCCTCGGCTGCCTCGATGGTCGTCGTCAATTCGTCGCGTTTCCGTTCGAGCTTGCGGCGCTCGCGCTCGGCGAGAACCCGAGCTTTCCCCGGATCGACAGGGGCCTCGACCGGCTTCCCCTTCTTCTGTGACCGCTTCTCCCGTCGGGCCTTCAGCACCACCGCATCGGAATCGAGATGGTCGTCTCCGGATGCGTGAACGTACTCCTCGTACGTCCCGAGATAATCGGTCACACCCTCCGGAGTGATCTCCACGATGCGCGTTGCCAGCCGGCTGACGAACCAGCGGTCGTGGGAGACGAAGAGGAGCGTCCCGTCGTACTGCTTGAGCTCGGAGACCAGTGCCTCGATCGACTCGAGATCCAGGTGGTTGGTAGGCTCATCGAGTACCAGAACGTTCGGCTGGTCGAGGGCCAGTCGGCTGAAGACCAGACGTGCGGCCTCACCCCCGGAGAGAGCGGACACTTTTTTCTTCCCATCGTCACCCGAAAAGAGCATCAGCCCCATCTGACCGCGGACGAAGCCCCGGTCCTTCCCCGGGCAGAACGACCAGAGCCATTCCTCCGTGCTCTCCTTTCCCTCGGCGAACTGATCCTTGTTGTCCTGAGCGAAGTATCCGGGGTGAGTTTCATACCCCCATTCGACCTCGCCCGCGTCCGCTTCCAACTCGCCCATCACGATCTTGAGGAGCGTCGACTTACCGATCCCGTTCGGACCCATGATCGCCAGACGGTCTCCACGCCGCACGAGCAGATCAACCCCGTGCAACACCTCGTTGTCATCGAACGCTTTCTTGACGCCCGACACCGTCAGGACGTCCCGCCCGCTCGGACGCCGGGGGACGAAACGGAAGTTCGGATAACGCCGAGAACTACCGGGGAGCGCATGCAGCTGGCTCGCCTTCTTCTCGATAAAACGCAGCTTACTCTGGGCCTGCCGCGCCTTGCTCGCCTTTGCCCTAAAACGATCGACGAACTGCTGATGGTGGGCGATCTCCTTCGTGCGCGACTCAATCTCCTTTTC
>JBDGVS010000404.1:0-5034 GCA_039585535.1 Gemmatimonadota bacterium
AGCCCACTCTCTGCTGCTGGACGTACGCCGCGTCGCCATCGGCGGTGAGATTCACCCCCCGTGCCCAGGCCGAATAGACGGCACGCGACAGTGGCTCACCCTCCTCCTCGATCAACGCCCATGTCCGCCCATCCACCGCAGTGTTTGCCGGCGTCTTGCCGAACGCAGGGTCGTACAGGACTGCGTGGGCCAGCTGCTCCGGAGACGGATAGGGCAGAGCCCGCCAGAGAGCCGCGTCGGCGACGGAGAAGACGGCCGTACCGGATGCGATGCAAAGCGCCAGCGTGATGACGAAGGTCGTGGCGAAGAGCGGGCTGCGTCTCAGGCTTCGCGCGCCGAATCGAAGATTCCGCGCGGTCTCGTCGAAGAGGGCCACGCCGCGCTCTTCGCGCGCCCGCTCATGCACTGCCTCTCGACTACCGAAGCGGTGAACCGCTGCTCTGCGTGCCTCCGCACGCGCCATCCCCCCGCGCACGAGGTCTTCGGTCAACGCATCGATGTGGAAGGCCATCTCGTCGTCCAGCTCGCGGCGAAGCCTGGCCCCACTCACGAGCGCCCGCAGGCGACGCATGATTCGGAAGATCATGGCTCACCCCTCGCTCGGTCGGGCGTCGAGCACGTTCCCGACGGCACGAATCATCTCAGCCCATCGGTCTGTCTCCCCCGTCAGTCGGCTCTCACCTTCGTTCGTGAGCCGGTAGAACTTGGCGCGCCGGTTGTTGTCGGAGCGTCCCCACTCCGAGACGATGACGCCCCGTTGTTCGAGGCGAGCGAGCGCGGGATAGAGCGATCCCTGCTCCAGCGTCAACAGACCCTTCGATGTCTCCTCGATCCGGAGCAGCACGCCATAGCCGTGCGCCCGGCCGAGCGAGAGGGCCTTCAAGACCAGCATATCCAGCGTTCCCGGAAGCAACTCCCGCGTTCCCAGCATCGTCGTCCCCCTGTCGCCCCGTCTCCTAGCCTGCCTAGGAGAGCTTACCTAGAGTAACTAGGAGACGGGGTGACAGGCAACGTGCGGCCATCCACTAGTCCGCCCGGAGCGCCTCCATAGGATCGATCCGTGTTCCTCGTCGGGCCGGCAGGTACGCGGCAGCGAGCGCCACGCCCAGGAGGATCGTGCACACACCTACGAGACCGACGGGGTCTACGGTTCGCGTACCGAACACGAGATCCTGCAGGAAGCGGGTCGCCCACGTCGAGCCGATTACCCCGACCCCGATTCCGACAAGCGTCACGCCGACCCCCTGGCGGAGAACCAGAGCGGCGAGTGACCCGCGATCAGCGCCGAGCGAGGCCCGAAGGCCGAGTTCTCGAGTACGCTGCGTGACGGAGTACGCGATGGTGCCATACAGTCCGACGGCTACCAGAAAGAGAGCCGCGACCCCGAAGAAGCCGAGGAGCATTGTGAGGACGCGCGAGCGCACGGTCGTGCCCGCGGCCCGCGTCTCCATCGACATCACGGAGGTTACGGCGAGATCCGGGGCGAGCTCGGCCATCGCCGACCGCATCGCCGGTATCAGTGCCTCCGGATCTCCGGCCGTACGGATGAGCAACCCGGTCTCGAGTTGGGGAGCCTGCCGTACCGGCACGAACGCCTGACGCTCGATCGGGTCGTTGGGGCGACCCAGCTGAACGTCCTCGACGATTCCAACCACAGTCGCACCAGGGTCGGCGTAGCCGGACCACGACAGCTGAATCTTTTGCCCGATGGGATCCGAATCGGGAAAGAGCTCTTCGGCAGCGGTGCGTCCGAGGACGACGACCTTCTCGGTATTCCAGTCGTCGGTTGTCTCGATATCTCGACCGTCGATGAACGTCGCCCCGAGCATCTCCATGTGACCGTCTGCGACGGGCTGAATTCGGATCCACACATGCTCCGCGGGAGTGAGCGCGGGCCGGCCCTCAGAGCCGAACACGAGAATCCTCCACGTGGGGCCACCCATCGGCACCTCACCTACTGATGCGGCCAGCACGCCTGGAATCGCTCGCATCCGATCGACCACGTCGACGTGAAAGGTCCCGGGATCGATCCCTGACTGCTCGTCGGCGGGCGTGAGCGCATACGTCGCCGTGAGGAGATTCTCACGCTCGAAGCCGAGTCCGACGGACTGCAGATTCAGTGTGGTTCGCATCATGAGCGAGGCGGCAGAAAGCAGAATCACGGCAAGCGCCACCTGGCTGACCATCAGAAGATTCCGACTGCTGATTCCCAGCGTGCGTCTCCGTGCGCCGATCGCCGAGCGACCACCTCTGAGCCACGAACTCGGATCGGCGCGGGATGTCTGCCAGGCCGGGAGAAGCCCGAACGCCAGGCCAACACCGCCGGTAAGTCCGAAAGCGAAGGTGAAGACCCGCCAGTCGATGGTGAGGGCCGCGGTATCGATCGCCTGGAGTGCCCGTGCGGAGCTCGTCCCCAGCGCATCGGCGAGCCACGCACCGAGCAGGTCCACACCGACGGATGCGAGTGCAAGACCGAACACACCACCGATGGCGGCCAACGTGAGCGACTCCGTGAGCAGCTGCCGAACCAGACGAGCCCTCCCCGCCCCGAGCGACGCACGAACAGCTGCCTCTCGCTGCCGCGTCGCGCCACGAGCCAGAAGCAGGCCCGCGAGATTCGCAGTTGCGATGAGAAGAACCAGGATCACCGCTGCGAGTAGTGCCCACATGGAGGTAGTCGCGGCAGGATTCGAACTCGCCTCCTTCAGACTCACGACCTGAGCGGAGCTGGAGAGTCTCTCTGCACCCACGGGCGCCGGGAATCGCTCCATGACCGTGCCACCGAAGGCCGCGACCTCACTCTGCGCGAGGTCGATCGACACTCCCTCCGCGAGCCGCCCCATCACGAAGAAGTGCTGGTTCCATGCATCGTCGAGCATGCCCGGCTCCACGACCTCCCACAGCGAAGACATCGGAATCCATACCTCGGCCTCCCCCGAAACGCCTCGGTATCCGTCCTCCACGACACCGATGACCTGGAAGCGCAATCCACGCTGAGCGTTCACGCCCAGGAGTGGAAAGAGCGACGGCGTGGACACTTCGACCGAGATCACGGCCGGGTCACCGAGTTCGGTCAGTGTCATCGTCCGCGACTCGTACCCGGCCAGCTCCTGGACCGACGTTACCTCTTCGCGGAGCGCCTCATACCTGGGGTACGACCAGTTGCTGGTATTCATCTCTCCGTCAGGCAGCCCGAAGAGCATGTCGACGACCACCAGCCGGTCCGGCTCGGGATAGGGCGGATCTGTAAAGACCGCCTCGTCGACCACACTGAAGAGTGCGGTGCTCGCGCCGATCGAGAGCGCGAGGGTCAATACGGCCGCCAGCGTGAAGCCCGGACTCCGGGCCAGTGTGCGGGCAGCAAACCGGACATCATGCATCAGTAGTTCCATCCTCCACCCCTCCTTCCATTCCCAGATTGCATCCAACCAGACCCCACACAGGAAGTGCATCAGCTCCCCCACTCCGCCATCGGCGGTCCGGAGCTGCCAGAGTTCAGCCTCCCACTCGAGTCGCCGGTCCTGCCGGAGATGGCCGGGCACGACAATCGCAGCCCACACAAGCACCCGTCGGCTCCAACGCGTCAGCCGGTCCGACGGCCACTGCGGGTTCGTCACTCGCCCGCCCCCACGGTCGAGAGCTGTGACGCCACGTCAACGCCCAGCGCGGCGAAATGAGCCCGAGCGCTCTCGAGCGCCTTCTCTCCATCCGGAGTCAACTCGTAGTAGCGGCGCCGTGGGCGACGCTCCTTTTCCGCGACCTCTGCGTCTTCCCACTGGCCGCGGACAAAGTCCCGCCGCTCGAGGCGGCGGAGCGTCGTATATACGGTGCCGGGAAGCATCGCCGTGCGGTTGACGATGTCGAGTCCATAACAGACGCCACGGTCCACCGCCGTGAGAATCAGAACGGTTGTAACACCCAGTGCTCGGCTCACTCGCCCACTCCCCGTGCAACGATTGGTCTTGTCCTCTTACCTAACAGTGCACACTATATAACACTTCTCCGACGAAAGCTCAAATATGGGAGGACGGGATGAGGATGAAGATGTTGAGCGTTGTCTCGATGGTGCTCTGGGCGTGGCCGATCGCGGCACAAAACGGACTGCCCGAAGCTGTCGAAGTACCTCTGCGGGTGGAGGACGGACGACTCATCGTTACCGCCGTGAATACGAACGGAACCGAGTACGACTTCGTTCTCGGCCTCGGTCTCACGCTCTTCACCGAGTCGGGATCCGCCCGCCTCGGCGATGACGTCGACGCACTCACGCTCGCCGGTGTCCCGGTTCAGACCGAGGGCTCGATGACCGTGCCCAACGCCTACCTGCCAGGTAGCGACGCTGTGGGCGTGCTGGGTGGAGCCACCCTGAATGGTTACGACATTCTCATCGACGCCCCGAACGAACGGCTCATCCTCAAGCCGATCGGCCGCGCCGTGCGGTGGGACGGAGTAAGTCTCTCCGGACCCACACCGATCAGAATCTTTCACGACGTCCTGATACGCGCCGAGGTCGACTTCGGAGGCAAGCTGGTCGGTGGGCTGATCGACCTCACGAAACCCGGCTTCGACGTGAACACGCCCCTCGGCTCCACGATCAGCGATGGCACCGTGGCGTCCTTCCGGATGGGATACGGCAGTTGGTCGGACCAGCCCGCCCAGGTCGTCGAGTCTCCTGTCTTCGGCGGTTGGGATCCCGAAGGGCTCGGCTTCGCAATTATCGGCGCTTCGGTAGCCTACGACTGTGCGCTCGCCATCAGCTGGTATCACGCTGAGCTCAGGACCTGTCTCCGATGATCGGCAGGGTGGCGCGTACCGCTCTCCTCTTCGCGGTTCTGTATCCCTGCACTGGGGCGCAGGGGCAGATGCTCGCCGGCCGCGTCGTAGAGGAAGGCAGAGATATTCCGGTGCATTCAGCCCCCGCAGAAGGGTGACTACGTAATCGAGGTGACCCAGTTCGGATACACGACGATGCGGACCCCGTTGATCGCGCTGGAAGCCGACGGGAGTGCCCTGCTCGACCTCGAGGTCGCACCCGCG
>JBDGVS010000405.1:0-2987 GCA_039585535.1 Gemmatimonadota bacterium
CCGATCTCTGCCGTGCGCTGTCGGACCACGTAGGAGAGAACTCCGTACAATCCGATGGATGCCAGGAGCAGAGCCACGACACCAAAGACGCTGATGAGCGTAAGAGCGAATCGCGTCGGCCCCATGGCGCGATCGACATACGTCTGCATGAGTTCGACGTTCGCCACCGGGATCTCCGAGTCCAGCGCAGCGACCTCGGATCGAATGGCACCGATGAGCGCGCCTGGATCGGTTCCAGCCCGTACAGCCCAACTCCCACCGAATGAGCCGACATACCGGTCCGTCA
Organism: Gemmatimonadota bacterium; assembly: GCA_039585535.1. Taxonomy (GTDB): domain Bacteria; phylum Gemmatimonadota; class Gemmatimonadetes; order Longimicrobiales; family Gaopeijiaceae; genus UBA2589. Next base: position 287 of record JBDGVS010000405.1, read on the forward strand.
GGTAGACCGTTTCGGCGCCCTCCGCCGCGAGGGTCTCCGCTCGTTGGTGCTCGACCACACCGATCACCTCGACCCACTCCGGCTCCGGAGTGACCGCACGGATCAGGAATCGCTTCCCGACAGCGGACTCATCTGGCCAAAGAATGGTGGCCAGCTTCTCGTCGACCACTACTACCAATGAACTATCCGCCTGGTCGGCTGCCGAGAAGGTGCGGCCCGCGAGCAGGCGCGTCCCCATTGCCTCGAAGTACCCCGGTGATATGGCTCGATAGGATGCCTGCCCAAACGCCTCGGGATCGGTAAGCGCCTCTTCCGATCCGTACCGGCCGTTGAAGAGGTTCCCAGCCAGTGGCAGCGGGAACCCAGTAGCTGCACGCGTCACGCCGGGGAGGGCCTCGAGTCGACGCTGCAGCTCGGCGCTGAAGGTGGCCCGATCGACCGCCTGCGGGTACGTCCCGAAAGGCGGAGCTTCCGTGAATGTCACCACGCCCTCGGCTTCGAAGCCCGGGGACACGTTCGTCAGTTCGACGAAGCTCCTGACCATGAGACCGGCCCCGATCAGGAGCACGAGCGACAGGGCGACCTCCACGATCACGATCCCGTTTCGGACCAGCTTGCTCGCGGCATTCGCACCTGCGCTGCCCCGCTCCTTGAGCGCGTCGGCGAGATCGAAGCGTGACCCTTGTAACGCCGGGATCGTACCGAAGACGAGCGCCGCGACCGCGGCGGACGCGAGGGTGAACATCAGTACTGTCCCATCGAGACCGACTCCATCGATCCTCGGGAGGTCATCGGGCTGCAGGCTGAGCAGGAGGCTGATCCCACCCGAGGCCAGCACCACACCGAGCACCGCACCGCCCACCGCCAGAAGACCGCTCTCGATGAGCATCTGTCGAATCAGACGACGGCGACTGCCCCCCATCGCAGCCCGAACTGCCAACTCACGATCTCGTCCAGACGCTCGCACCAGCAAGAGGTTCGAGACGTTGGCGCATGCGATCAGCAGGACGAAGACGACCGCCCCGAAGAGTGCCAGCAACACCGGCCGGACCTCGGCAGTCAGGTCTTCATGGAGTGACTCGACGCGTACCGCGTACCCCGCGGTGGCCTTCACCTGATTGTTCGACGCGACCTCGGCCGCGATCCGGTCGATCTGCGATTGCAGCTGCTCCACCGTAGCGCCACCGCGAAGCCGTCCGACCGGCCGAAGGAAGACGTTGTTCTCCGGGGCATTCACGTAGTCGATTCGAGCTGCGATCCAGACGTCCGCGTCGGCCTGGAGCGCGGCCGTAGGAGGCATCAGGAGTTCGAAGCTCGGGGGCATGACTCCGACGATCTCCGAGGGGCCGCCACCGATCTGAATCGTCTGACCGATGACGCCCGGGTCGCCCCCATAGCGTTGCTGCCAGAGGCCGTTGCTGAGCACTACGATGCCGGGTAGCGCACCGGGTTGCCCGGGCTGCGCGTTGGCTGGCTGCGGAAGTCCGTCCTCTTCCAGGAAGCCTCGGCCGAGGACGGGGGACACCCCCATGACGTCGAAGAAGTTCGGCGTAACGCTGGCTGCAATGACCTGCACCGGGTCACCGTCTCCGGTGAGCGAGGCGCTGAAAGTGAATACCGCACCGAGATCGTCGAGCGCTTCCGCGCCTTCGCGATACGCCGCGAAGTCGGGTGGCGACATCGGGAAGTGCGTGACTCCCCGGTTCCGCATCTCTCCCCATAGCAGCACCAGCTCTTCCGGTTCGTCATACGGCAGGGGCTGAAGCAGCACAGTCCTCACCACACTGAAGATCGCCGTATTGGCACCAATCCCGAGCCCGATCGTGACGATGGCCACGATCGCGAAACCGGGGTTTTTGAGCAGGGTACGCGCTGCGTACCGAACATCCTTGATGAACGATTCCATAACCACTCCTCTGTCATCCCCACGCCGGGCATTCGCCATCGGCGTGCCGGCCAGGCGCCGGTCCTCTCTCCAACCATCCCATCGTGCACCCAGCCCATTTCGAATCGCATCAAGGGCCGCGGCGCCGACGTGCATCGTATTCGCCACCCTCCCACGCCTGCGCGCATCCCTTCCTTTCTCCAGGAAAAGCCGCAGCATCTCATCACCGTGCCGCGCACGGAACGCAGACGGGTACAGGCGCAGGAGTACTCGATAGAGCCTCCCCCCGGGGCTGGTCGAGCCAGTCATCGTCGCCTCAGGTCGACCCGAGTAGCCCGTGCGCTCGCGCCGCCCCGAGCTGACTCTCCAGTCGACGGGCCTCCGCAGCCGCCACACGTCGACCGAGACCGGTCACGCGGTAGTAGCGCCTGCGTTCATCCGAGGCGTGGGACGGGAGTTCGTCGAGTTCCTCGATCAACTCCGAATCCACGAGTCGCGATAACGCTCGATAGAGGGTTCCGGCGTGGAGGCTGGTGGCTCCACTCGTTCGCTCCTGTACCGCCTGCATGATCGCATACCCGTGAGCCTCACTGTCGAGGAGCGCGAGGAGTATGTCGAAGGCGACCGGTGTCAGCGGCAGGAGATCGGTCGGATCGGTCTTGGAAGACGGCATCGAAGGCACGGGTCGGATGTTCGGACTAGTCGCACAAAGAGTATACGCCTAGAGCACATAGTTCCACCCCTACCCCACGCTCCGACGCGGGGCTTGGGTACCGCACCCCCTCTCAGCGCAGCAGGAAGCCATGTGCCAGGGGA
>JBDGVS010000406.1:0-2969 GCA_039585535.1 Gemmatimonadota bacterium
CAAAACCCGCCATTCAGCCGTGGCGGGTTTTTCTTCGAGGCGAGTCAACGACTTGACCCCAAACCCGCCACCTTGCCACCGAAACCAGCAAGGCAGGGTATTAGCGCCCAAGTCGAAACGGCTGCTTCGGCTCTGGCGCGAGCAGCTCGAGGTGCGCTACGCGCCTCGCAGCGTCACGCAGTACCTGATGCACGTCGAGACGTTTCGCACCTGGCTCGAGGCTCGAGGCCTCGACCTGGCCGAGGTCGAGACCAGGGACCTGCTCGCCTATCAGAGCGCCCTCTACGCGCACCGCAAGGCGGACGGGAAGGCCTACTCAGCCGGCTACCAAGCGAACCGCATCGCCGCCTTGAAGAACCTGTTTCGCTTCCTGACGCGACGCGGGTACCTGCTTCACGACCCCTCGGCAGAGGTGGACCTGCCTCGGGTCGACAAGCGTTTGCCGAGAGTGATCCTGACGGCGCGTGAGGCCCGCAAGATCGTCGAGGCTCCGGACACGAGCACGCCCTTCGGGATGCGCGATCGCGCGATCCTCGAGACGCTCTACGCGACCGGCATCCGCGTCTCCGAGCTGGGGAACCTGACGCCCTACGACGTCGACACCGAGGACCGCGTGCTGCGTGTGCTGCTGGGCAAGGGCCGCAAGGACCGAAACGTCCCGCTCACGCGCGCCGCGGCCGCGGCGATCGAGGCGTATCTCGTCTTCGGCCGGCCGAAGCTGCCAGGATCGAAGCGCTTCCTCTTCCTGCAGGACAAGGGCGGCCAGATGCATCGAGCCACGGTCTCGCGCCTCGTCGGTCACTGGGCCAAGCAGGCCGGCGTGAAGAAGCGCGTCACGCCCCACACCTTCCGTCACAGCGTCGCGACACACCTGCTGAAGGGACGGGCCGACATCCGCCACATCCAGGCCCTCCTGGGCCACGCGTCGCTCGGTACGACGCAGCGCTACACACAGGTCGAGGTGTCGGATCTCAAGCGCGTCCTCCAGCGCTCTCATCCCCGTGGACGCTGAGCTCAGACCCTTTCTTGCCGAGCTGCGCCGACGCCGCTACTCGCGCGCGCTGCAGGAGCGAGCGACCCACGTCCTGCCGAGGCTGTTTTCTCACTTAAGAGATGACGGTGTCACGGACGTCCGGTCGGTCACGGAAGCGCACCTCGTGCGCTTCGTGCGTCGTTTCTCCCGGACGGACACGCGCTTCGGGAGGCCTCCGAGCCAGGCGACGATGTACGCCTACGTGGCCGTCGTGCGTCGCTTCTTCGCCTTCCTGGCTCGTCGGCGAATGATCCTTCAGGATCCGGCTCGATTTCTCGTCTGGCCGAAGACGTCATCTCTTCCGAGCCACGTCCTCAGCGAACGCGACGTCTCGCGACTCGTCACGGCGACGTACCCCGTGAACGCCCGCCACTGGAAGAAGTGGTCCGGCCTCGAGGTGCGGGACCGAGCGATCCTCGAGCTGCTCTACGGGACCGGGATCCGCCTCGGCGAGTGCGCTCGCCTCGATGCGGTCGACCTCGATCTCTTCCAGGGCCAGCTCTGGGTGAGGAACGGTAAAGGCCGCAAGGATCGCCTGGTGCCTGTCACGGGCGCCGCCGCGGCCGCCCTGGACGTCTACCTAGGGCAGGTCCGTCCAGAGCTTCTGCGCGATCCACGCGAAGGAGCGCTATTCCTCACCTGGGAGGGAAGGAGGCTGTCACCAATCACGATCCGCGTGCTGCTGAAGCGGCAAGCGAAGGAAGCGGGGCTGGATGTACCTGTCACGCCCCACGCGCTGCGGCACTCCTGCGCGACGCATCTACTCAGGAACGGTGCCGACATCCGCGAGGTACAGCAGCTTCTCGGGCACTCGCGCATCGAGACGACGTCGCTCTACACGCAGGTGGTGATCGGGGATCTCAAGAAAGCCATCCTCAAGGCCCACCCCAGGGAGCGGTACAATCGACCCAACAGAGGGACGCCATGACCAAAGCTGTCGATGCGATCTACGAGGACGGGGTCTTCAAGCCCGAAGAGCCGGTGGAGCTGAAGGAGAAGACCAAAGTCCACCTCGTGATCGACACTCCTGCACCCGCCCAGGACGACGATGATCCAACGGGCTGGAAGGCGGCTGACAAATTCATCGGGATGTGGAAGGACGGCCCCGAGGAGGCACTCGGCGAGAAGCACGACGATTACTTGTACAAGTGATCTTCGTCGACACGAGCTTCTTCCTTCCTCTGCTATCAACTCGAGACCCTGATCACCTTCGCGTCAGGGAAGTCATGGAGGAGCTGCGGACACAATCGCTCTCCAATCTCCTCGTCACGACTGACCATGTCGTCGCGGAAACGATCACAGTCGCGCGCTTCAAAGGCCCTCACGCTCTGGCCGTGTCGGCCGGCGAGCTCCTCTTCGACGAGAAGATTGCACGCATCGAATGGGCGTCAGAGCAAGACCAGCGTGACGCCTTCGAGTACTTCAAGAAGCACGACGACAAGCACTACAGCATGGTCGATTGTCTGAGCTTCGTCGTCATGGAGCGGCTCGGCATCCAGGAAGCGCTCGCCGTCGATCGCGACTTCACACACCGCTTCGTAGCCCGGCCCGGCCCCCGCCAGTGAGCGTGCGCCGAGCTCACCGCTCGCGCATCGGGCGTCTCTTCGCCCAGGTCCTCGTCGTCGGCGTCGTGCTGGTGTCGCTGCCTAGCGACGTCGAGGCGTACGTCCCGAGCGGTCCTCTAGATGTAACTAAAACCGCCTTCGGTGAACTCACCTTCCACACAGGTACAGACTCACAGCCCTACGCCTTCACAGGAGAACCCCTCGACCTGAACTCCGGCTTCCAGTACCACAGAGCAAGGTGGATGGACCCGAGGACGGGAAGGTTTGCGGGGATGGACCCGTTTGCGGGAAGCACCACAGATCCGCCGAGCCTCCACCGCTACCTCTACGCATCCTCAAACTCCACAAACCTAACGGATCCCACAGGGCTG
>JBDGVS010000407.1:0-2967 GCA_039585535.1 Gemmatimonadota bacterium
GCCCTGATCGGTCGTGAGCCCCTGCGCCGCGTAGGCCAGAAAGAATTCGTAACTCTTCTCGATCACGTCGATGCGAGCCTTCACGTCTTGCACAGCCGAGGACACAGCGGACTCCGTCATGAGGTCTGAATAACAAGGGGCCGAACGCGACGCGTCCGGCCCCCGGCCCTGGAACAGGGAGCGATCAGTCTTCGCGCCGTGCGCTCACTGACGCATCGGCAAGCGCACCCGTACCGCCCTCGATCGAGCTGGGCGCGGAGTCACTCCCCACCGGCCACTTCACCGGGTCGAAGTGCTCGAGGTACTTCTCGCGATCGATGAAGCCGTAGATCATCGACCACAACATCCAGCGCTTCTCCGGCCGAACTGCGAAGTAGATGTGGGCGGCCACGAGGAGGATCAGTGACACTCCCGACAGGCCGTGGACCACATACATCACGCCCCAGGTCGTATCTCCGAACAGGTAGGGGTTTCGCGTCCAGAAGGGCGTGTCGATTCGCACCATCATCAGTACGCCGGTCACGATCGCCGACAGCGTCGTCACCACGATCGCATGGTGGTACATCCGGTGGTCGAAGGCGTACTTCCCTGCCTTCGGTGGCGAAGGCGCCTTCGGCGACATGAGGTGGCGTACGGTGGCCACCCCCTCCGCGATCCCCAGCTGGAACATCGACCAGAAGTCCTGCCACCCGATCGCGTGGATCACGTGATAGACGACCGTGGCGATGAGAAGGACACCCGCCATCCAGTGGAGCGGGACCCAGTCGAACTGGATTCCGATGACCGGCACGAACGCCGTCACCAGCAGGACCAGCATCGAGAGAGCCATCAACCAGTGGAACACACGCGCACCGAGAGAATGACGTTCGATCTTCTCGGGAATGCCGGCAGGCCCCTCACCGCTCGCTGCCTCATGAAGCTCAGCCGGACGAGTCCGAAGCCAGACCGCATGACCCACAAGGAAGACGACAGAGCCGATGATCGCGAACCACATGAGATCCCACGAGACCCCGATCAGGACCTCTTCGCCCCACGGATTATCCGCCTTTCTCCAGAAGTCCATCAGGCCACACTCCTGACCGCACGACGGACGAGATTTCGCATCATCGGAATCTTGTAGTCGTTGTGCTTCAGGGCACGCGCGCCCTCGATGGCGGCCTCGCCAGCCTCGTTCGCCGTGGCCTCATCGCCGGTCGTGCCGGCCACGATGCGCTCGGCAGCCTCGATGCGAACCGGGTACGGGGCGACCCCGTTCACGGCGATTCGCGCTTCCACGATCGTGTCGCCGGACTTCCGAAAGGCCGCCGCGACACTGACGAGCTGGAAGTCCCAGGAGCCGCGGTCTCGGATCTTCTCGTAGTAGAACTCCGCATTGGCCCAGGTCGCTGGAATCTGGATGCGGGTCAGCAGGTCACGGGGCTTCATGACCGTCATGCGCGTAATGTCGATCGACGGACCGATGAAGAAGTCCTCTGCGTCGTAGACGCTCGGCCCGCCATTGTTCTCCACGATCATCTTGGCATCGACCGCGATCAGCGCAGGCGCGGTATCGGATGGGTTCACCGCGACGCAACGGCTGCGCCCAATGATGCAGTGTTCCCGATTCATCGCCTGAGGAGCCGCGGCGTAGCACGTGTTTCCGCCGGCCCGGTAGCAGGGCCAGCCGCTCCGGTAGTACCAGCAGCGCGTATCCTGGGACACGTTCCCGCCGACCGTCCCCTGATTGCGGATCTGCGGCGTCGCGACGTGCTCGGCCGCGTCGGCCACGACGGAGTACTGCGAACGAATGCGCTGATCGCGCACGATGTCCGTGAGCGACGTCATCGCACCGATCTCGAGGCCGTTGTCGACCTCCCGAATCCCGGTCATCTCGGGAATTCCTCCCAGGTCGACCACGAACTCGGGGCGCTTCACCCGGTCTTTGAACCAGTCGAAGGTGTCGAGGCCACCGGCCAGAACCCACGCCTGATCCCGGTGCCGGTCGAGCAGCTCCATCGCGTCCTCTACGGTCGTCGGCTGGAGCAACTCGAAGGCCGGAATCATGTCTCTGATCTTTGCCATCTTCTATTTCCCCTAGCCGATGTGCTGGTCGAGGCGACCGTGACCGCGTTCCCGCCCTTCGAGCTCCGCCAGAATGATGTCTGGCGTAAGTGGCGTCCTGCAGAGGCAGCGACCGCCCATCGCGTCGGCAACGGCGCACGTGAGTGCAGCCGCGCCTGCGCCGACCGGCGGCTCGCCGATTCCCTTGGCCCCGATCGGATCCTGTGGATCGGGAATGTTCACGGCACCCCACTTCAGGTCGGGCGGAATATCCAGAATGCCCGGCGGGCGCGCTGTATACAGGCGGTTGGCGAAAGGCACACCCCACTTCGGGTCGAAGACCCAACGCTGGGTCATCGCCATGCCCATGCCCTGAATGGAGCCACCGTACACCTGGGCACCGAGGCTCCGCGGATGAATCACAGTCCCGCAGTCCGTAACACCAACGTATTCCTTGAGGTCGACGACTCCGGTCTCTTCGTCGAGCTCGACGAGTGCGAAGCCGGCCACCCACGAGTAGATGCTGCCCTCGCCGCCGAAGTTGTCCTTCGCGATACCCATCAGCCCCTCGCCGGCCAGCATCTGAGCCGCGGGGATCGTCTGCACGTGAATATCCTCGGGCAGCACGTGGCCGTCGTACTCACCACCCATGGCGATGGCGCGCTCCGCGATCCGGCCAAGCGTCATGGTGCCACCTGGGCCGGAAACGCGCCCGTTGTCGACTCGATACCCGCTGGCTGATCCACCCATCGTCGCGGCCGCGACTGCCCGGATCTTGCGAAGGGCGTCTTCCGCTGCGGGCCGATTGGCGCGGGTATGCGCCGTCGTGGTCTGGCTACCTGCCTGGACCGTAGAACGGGGATACGCCCGGCTCGAGTCACCCCAGACGATCACCACGTCATCCCAGCTGTAGCCCAGGAGTTCAGC
>JBDGVS010000408.1:0-2957 GCA_039585535.1 Gemmatimonadota bacterium
CGCGCTGCCTTCCGAACGTTGTTCGACGCGTTGCGCCAGGTGGTCTTGATGCTCTCACCGTGCGCTCCCTTTGCCGCAGACTGGATCCATCGGGGGCTGGCTGGCGGGAGCGTACATCTGGAGCGCTTCCCCGAAGCGCTCACGCCTCAAGAGCGTGCCACGCTTACCGCGGGTGACGATCTCGAAGGGGATATGGAAGCAGTGCGAGTTCTCGTCTCCCTGGGGCGTGCAGCGCGCGAAGATGTGCAGATCCGGGTGCGACAGCCTCTCAGAGGTGCACGTGCGGTGATCCCGGGCGGGCGCGAACTGTCCGAGGAGATGCTGGACGTCGTGCGTGATGAGCTCAACGTGAAAGAGATCGGCTTCCTCTCGTCGGTAGATGGCATCGTGACGCTGACGGGGAAGCCGAACTATCGTGCTCTCGGTCAGCGCTTCGGAAAGCAAACCAACGACGCCGCGAATGCGATTCGCGCGCTCGATCAGGCGACGCTCTCCGTGTTTCAGGCTGGAGATGTGGTCGAGATCGAAGTGGACGGTTCGACACATGCACTCCAGGAAGGGGATCTGGAGGTCATCCAGGATGCGGCGGGCAACCTCATCGTCAAAGGTGAAGGCGCGTATACCGTCGCGCTCGACGCGGAGCTGGACGACGAACTGCGGGCCGAGGGAGTGGCCCGTGAGCTGGTGAACCGGGTTCAGAGGCTTCGTCGGGACTCGGGGCTCGAGATCACCGACCGCATCGAGCTGGCGGTGGGAGGGGCAGAGGAGGTGCGTTCTGCCGCGACGGCCCATGCCGTGTTCATCGGGGGCGAGACACTGGCCGTCGAAGTGTCGGTGGCGGAGTCCGTAGACGCTGCCGACTTCCCGCATGTGCTGGAGGTGGACCTGGACGGGACGCCTGCCTCGATCGGCCTTCGGCCGGTTTCCGATTGAACAGGCCCTGCTCATGACAATCGAGGAACAGGATCACGAACTGGTCGCCGAGACCGACGCGGAGCGGCTCGACCGCTTTGTTTCCGATCGCCTGGATCTCTCGAGAACGCGGGTACAGAAGCTGCTGAGCCAGGGGCACGTTCTGGTGGACGGGAGGCCCGGAAAGAAGTCCGAGACGCTGGACGCCGGAACGCGAGTCACGGTCCACATTCCGGCAGCGGAGGCGGTGTCGATCGAAGCGGAGGACCTGCCGCTCGACATCGTGTTCGAGGACGAGCATCTCCTCGTCGTGAACAAGGCGTCGGGCATGGTCGTGCACCCCGCACCCGGGCATCGCACAGGCACGATGGTGAACGCCTTGCTCTGGCACGCACCGACGCTGTCTGGCGTCGGGGGGCGTGCACGACCGGGTATCGTGCACCGGCTGGACCGTGATACGTCAGGACTACTCGTCGTGGCGAAGACCGACACGGCCCACCGTACTCTCTCCGATGCACTGCGGGCCCGGCGAGTGAAGCGCTTCTACCTGGCAGCGTCGTGGGGACATGTAGCCGAGTCTCCCCTCACCATCGAGGCACCGATCGATCGAGATCCGAGAGACAGGAAGCGCATGGCGGTCGTCGAGGGCGGCCGTTCCGCGACAACGCGCATAGAAGTTCTCGAACGATGGGAGCGCGCAGACCTGCTCCAGGTCGCGCTCAAGACCGGTCGCACCCATCAGATCCGAGTGCACCTCGCCAGTATTGGTCACCCGGTGATCGGCGATCAGGTGTATGGGGCCGGATGGGAGCGGGGGCTTGGTGGCCCGACACGGCGCTGGGTCGATCAGATCGCCCGTATGGCGAAGCGCCAGTTTCTGCATGCCGCGGAGCTCGTTTTCGAGCACCCGGAGTCCGGTGAGGTGATGCGATTCCAGTCCGAGCTGCCGGACGACCTCGCTCGCCTCGCGAAGTGGGCGCGCCGTGGAGCTTGAGGCGAAGGTGGGGGCAGGGCGGCGAATCACCGAAACACCCTTTTATTATGGGCTCGGGAGCCCGATACTTAGCGGCTCACAGAGCGGCGGGACACCCCGTCACTTGCCGTCGGATGCCGCCTGACATCGATGCCCGAACTCGATCCCAAACTGACGTTCGATTCGTTCGTCGTAGGCCCGGCCAACCGCCTGGCCTCGGCGGCAGCACGTCGTGCGGCTGAGACCCCCGGAAAGAGCTACAATCCGCTCTTCCTGTATTCCGCTCCAGGACTCGGCAAGACACATATTCTGACCGCGATTGCGCACCGGTCCGGGGCTGCGAACGCGGAACTCAAAGTCGAGTACATGGCCCTCGAGGAATATCTCGAGAGGCTGGAAGGCTCCATCAAGTCCGGGGCAGCCGAGCGTTCGGTCTACGGCGAGTTGGACATCCTCTTGCTCGACGATGTTCAGTTCCTGACGGGCCAGCCGGAGGCGCAGGAGATGCTGCTGCGCACACTCGATCAGCTGAGTGCGGCCGGCGGCCAGATTGTCCTCGCCAGTGACCGTCCCCCGGCGGACATCAATGGGCTCGACGCACGGCTGCTGTCCCGGTTCTCGGGCGGGCTGATTGTCGACCTCGGCATCCCGCAGTACGAAACGCGGGTCGCGATCGTCATGAAGAAGGCTGCCGAGCGCAGCCAGAAGCTGGAAGCCGGAGTGGCAGAGGCCGTCGCCAAGGCGCCCTTGAAGAACGTCCGGGAGCTGGGTGGTGTGCTCAACAAGATCTTCGCCACCCAGGATCTGGAGGAGCGACAGGTCACCATCGACGAGGTCGCCGGCCTCCTCGAGGATCAGGATCGGGCAGCCTCGCTGAGCACGGGGTCCGACGAGTTCGGTTCTTTCTTGACGGATCTCACCACGACCGTGGCAGGAGTCGTAGAGCAGAAAGAGGAGCCGTGGCGGAAGGCGGTGCGCGAAGCGATCGAGAGCGCTGATCGTCAGGGTTTTTCGGTCCTGCGGCTCGAGCCTTTGCTCGACGCGGAGTCGGAACCGAGCGGGTGGGAGGAGT
>JBDGVS010000409.1:0-2953 GCA_039585535.1 Gemmatimonadota bacterium
GGTCAGCATGGTCCTTCGAAGTGGACTGGCTTTGATCGGCGTGGGTGCCGCCGTGGGCATCGCCGCCTCGGTGGGACTCGGATCGGCCCTCGGCTCGGCCTCCTTCCTCCTCGGGGTCGGGGCGCTGGACCCCCTCGCGCTTCTGGCAGCACCTGCTCTCTTATCGCTGATCGCCGGGGTCGCGACCTACCTGCCCGCGCGAAGGGCGGCGAAGGTCGATCCCGTGCGGGCCCTTCGGTCCGAGTAGGGCACACGAGTCCCTCCGGCCCTCCGGGCCGCGTTACCTTTGTGAGATATGAACGCCGGAGGCCTCTTCCCCGGGGCCCCGGCGTTCTTTCTCTCCCGCTGGCTCCACGGCGATGGACCAAGAGGCCGCTGTAACCGAACCCGTATCGACGTCGCGTCCCCGTGCGTTCTACGAGCTGACAAAGCCGGGGATCGCCGGGTACGTGATGATCACGGCAGGCGTGAGCGCCTTCGTTGCAGGGCGAGGAGAGATTCCGATCCTGCTCGCCGTACATACGATGCTCGGGGTCGGACTCGCCACGGCTGGCGCACTCACTCTCAATCAGTACGTGGAGCGAGAAGCGGATGCCGTCATGCACCGCACTCGCGGCCGACCCATCCCGACCGGCCGAGTCGAACCGATGCAAGCGTTCGGCTTCGGCTCTGCCCTGCTTCTTGGGGGCCTGGTTTACCTCGCGGTTACACTCGGCGCGCTGCCGGCCCTTCTCACGGCGGCCAGTGCGTTGATGTACCACGCCGTGTATACGCCTCTCAAGTCCAGATCGTACGTGGCGACGCTGGCAGGCGCCGTTCCCGGAGCACTTCCGATGCTCATCGGGTGGACTGCCGCCAGCGGGGTCATCGATCGCGGGGGCGTCGCTCTCTTCCTCATCGGCTACCTCTGGCAGCTTCCCCACGTCCTCGGGCTCGCCTGGATGTTGAGAGAGGACTACGCTCGCGTCGGCTTCGTCCTCATTCCACCGGGGGGCGCTCGATCGATCGGTATGCAGATGGTCGCCTCCACAGCGCTCCTCATTCCCGTGAGCTGGGCGCCGACGTACCTCGGCTACACGGGCATTCCGTACCTCGTCGGAGCTACGATCCTCGGTCTGGTCTTCCTGGGCGCCGCCGTGAGTGCGGCGAGAGAGATGACGGATGACAGGGCGCGGCGCGTCTTCCTGACCTCTCTTCTCTACCAGCCGCTCCTTCTCGGCCTCATGCTCTTCGATACGATCCGTCTCTGAGGGCCCACCCAACCAGGTATCTGCCGTGCGTCGACTGACCGTCCTTTCGCTGACCGCTCTCTGCGTCGCCCTCGCAGGCCCGACCGCCTCCGCCGGCCAGGACAACACCCGACCGCGAGTTCGTGAAGCCGGGGTGACCGTAGGCGTCTTCGAGCCGGGTGAACACAACGCCATCACCGACGTGCGCGGCGTGCGTGTGGGTCATACGACGGTCATCGAGGCACCAGGAATACGCACGGGCGTGACCGCCATCCTCCCTCATGGCGGAAACGCGTACATGTCGCGGGTCCCCGCGGCGATCCATGTGGGAAACGGATACGGAAAGCTCCTCGGCGTGACGCAGGTGCGGGAGCTCGGCGAGATGGAGACCCCGATCCTGCTTACGTGCACCCTGTGTGTCTGGAAAGCAGCCGACGCGATGGTCGAGTGGATGCTCGGCCTCGAGGATATGGAAGAGGTCCGGTCGCTGAACGCCCTCGTCGGGGAAACGAATGACGGTGGCTTGAACGACATTCGCTCCCGGCCCATCACCCCCGAGCACGTAGTGTCAGCGCTCGAAGGTGCGACCGACGGACCTGTGGAAGAGGGCGCGGTCGGCGCCGGTGCAGGCACCGTCGCCTTCGGGTGGAAGGGCGGTATCGGTACCAGCAGCAGGGTCCTGCCCGAGAGCCTGGGCGGCTATAGCGTCGGTGTACTTGTGCAGTCGAACTTCGGCGGGATCCTCCAGATCGCCGGGGCCCCGGTCGGCATCGAGCTCGGGCAGTACGCATTCGCCGACCAGGTCGGACAGGATGCGGACTACGATCCTGATGCCGACGTGCAGGAGTGGGGCTCGATCATGATGGTGGTCGCAACGGACGCACCGCTGTCGGATCGAAGCCTCGAACGCGTCGCCCGACGAGCCGTCATGGGTCTCGGGCGCACGGGGTCGTACGCGTCGAACGGCTCTGGGGATTACGTGATCGCGTTCTCCACGGCGAACGGCGTCCGTCGCCGAAGCGCGGGCGGCGTCCACAGCGTCGACGACCTCGCCAACAGCAGCATGAGCGGCCTCTTCGAGGCGACCGTAGAAGCAACCGAAGAGGCTATCTACAACTCCCTCTTCAAGGCGCAGACGGTGACGAGCAATGGCCGGACTGTCGAAGCGCTACCCATAGAGGCGACGATAGAGATCCTCCGGCGATACGGAGTCGTCCGATGACCCCAACCGACTTCGACTGGTCGGTCCGTGCGCTGATCTATGAGACCTTCGCAACCACGGGCCAGGCACCGCCGCTCGCACAGCTCGCCGCCGAGGCCGGCGGCACCGAGCATCAGATCGAGGCCTCACTCGCCCGACTCTTTGCAGCCCACGAGGTCGCGACCCTCCCGGACGGTCGTATCTGGATGGCGAATCCGTTCTCCGCGATGCCAACGGCGTATCCCGTCGAGACCCCCGAGATGACGTGCTGGGCCAACTGCGCCTGGGACGCACTCGGCGTACTGGCCATGCTCGAGACGGACGGGTGGATCCGCACCGCCTGCGCCGAAAGCGGCGTTGCGCTGGAGTTGGGAGTCGTCGACGGCGCGCTCGCCGGTGACGACGGAGTGATCCACCTCGTCACTCCGATCCGCGATGCGTGGGCCGACATCGGATTCACCTGAGCGAACTATCTCGCCTTCCGGTCGGAAGGGGATGTAGACGCCTGGCTCACACGGACCGG
>JBDGVS010000410.1:0-4975 GCA_039585535.1 Gemmatimonadota bacterium
CATGCGTTGCTTCACCCCGAAGCGATGCTGCTCATCGATGACCACCAGCCCGAGCTCCTGATACGCGACGCCCTCCTGGATGAGGGCGTGCGTGCCGACCACGATCCGTGCTGCGCCCGAGGAAATCGATTCAAGCGCGACCCTGCGCTCCGCCGCACCGAGTCGACCGGTGAGCAGACAGACCTCCACACCAATCGGATCGGTGAGCTCTCGGATCCCTCGCGCATGCTGCTCCGCGAGAATCTCCGTCGGGGCCATCAGTACCGCCTGGCGTCCACCCTCGACGGCCAGGAGCATCGCAAACACCGCCACCGCCGTCTTGCCGGACCCAACATCACCCTGGAGCATCCGGTTCATGCGGTGTTCCGACCGCATGTCGGAATAGATCTCTCGAAGTGCCGTCGCCTGGGCACCCGTCAGCGAGAAGGGCAAAGAGTCGTGGAGCGGTCGAATCAGGGCGTTGGTGCGTTCATGAGAGATCCCCGGCGCCATCTCGATGGCCTGGCGTCGCGCACGCGCCTGCACAAGCTGCAGGAAGAAGAGTTCATCGAAGGCCAGGCGCCGCCGACCGCGCTCGGCATCATAGACGGTCTTCGGCCGATGAAGAGCGGTGAGCGCCTCCTGCAAACCCGGTAGCTCGAGACGACCCCGGTCCTCAGGAGACAGGTATTCGTCGTCGTCCGCCCATCCAAGCATCTCGTCGAGATTCTTCTCGAATACACCGCGGAGCACCCACTGGGGGAGCTCTTCGGTCGCGGGATAGGTGACGAAGATCATCCCGGCCTCCCTGGCCTCGACACCGGTATCCTCCGCCGGTCCCTCTTTGGGCGCACGCGAGAGAACCGTGAACTCCCTGGGCTGCATCTGACGCCCGTGGAAGAACTTGACCTTCCCACTCACGAGGAGGGTGTCGCCTTCACGGAGCTTCCGTTCCAGCCACGGCTGACCCGGCCAGGCGACGGTGATCATGCCTGTGTCGTCTTCGAGGACGGCCTGGAAGATCCGCAGCCCTCGGCGGGTCGGAATGATGCCTTTGCTGCGGATCCGACCGATGACGCTCACGTCCATCCCTACCTGGAGTCGACCAATCGGCTCCACGGTCGATGCGTCGTCGTAGCGTCGCGGGAGGTGGTAGAGAAGATCACGGGCGCTGGTGACGCCCAGCTTTACGAACGCGTCGGCCCGCTTAGGGCCGACGCCCTTGAGGAACTGGACCGGCCGGTCGAGGTCCGAGTAGCTCAACCGCCGAAGACGGCGTCGACAAAGCTGTCGACGTCGAAGCTCTCGAGGTCCTCCATCCCCTCGCCGGTTCCCACCAGCTTCACCGGGAGGTCGAACTCTTCCTGGAGCGCGACGACGATCCCGCCGCGCGCCGATGAATCCATCTTGGCAAGCACGATACCGCTCAGCTCCACCGCCTTCGAGAAGGCTTCCACCTGTCTCACCGCGTTCTGCCCGACGGTCGCATCGAGCACCATGAGTGTCTCATGCGGGGCCCCTTCGATCCGACGGCGCACCACGCGATCGATCTTCGTGAGCTCCTCCATGAGCCCACGATTCGTGTGCAGCCGACCCGCTGTGTCGATCAGGACCACATCGGTACCGCGCGCCTCCGCCGCATCGAGTGCGTCGAACGCTACGGCGGCGGGGTCGCCCCCCTGTTGGCCGCGGAGGAAGTCTGCTCCGATGCGTCCGGCCCACATCTCCAGCTGCGCCACGGCCCCAGCTCGAAACGTGTCGGCAGCCGCAACCATGACCGACTGACCCTCTTGAACGAGGTGGTGAGCGATCTTGGCGACCGACGTCGTCTTCCCGACCCCATTCACCCCGACCATGAGGTAGACGGTTGGTCCGCTCACGGCGGCAGCCAGTTCGGGGCCGGCACCCGCCGTCAGTATTTCGGAGACCTCCTCACGGAGGACCGTGGTCAGTGCATCCGCGCCACGGGCCTTCCCCCGTCGCAGCGTCTTCTCAGCCTTGTCCGTCAGACGCATCGTGGCGGGGACACCGAAGTCCGCGGCGAGCAGTCGCTCTTCGAGGGCCTCGAGAGATTCTCCATCGATCCCACCGGCGACCACGCGCACGTCGGTGAGAGCGAGATCCACGACTCGCTTCCATAGCCCTTTCTTCTTCTCGGGCTTCTTCTTGAAGAGGCGAGCCATACCGTCTTCAGCGGAGTCCGCTTCTGCGGCGCACGACCCACTCTCCGCAGAGCAACATGATCACGAGCAGATACGGGAGCGGAGACGTCCTCAACGGACGTCCCGGCGCCTCGGGCGCGAGCGACGCCCCACCACCCAGAGCGGAAAAATCCGGCTCCAGGGCTGGGGGAAGCATGTCCAGAGTCGACCGGACGACGTCGAAGCGTCCCGTCGTAACGGTATCGCCCTCGGCCGAACGGACGGTGTAGGCGTACACGGCAGGCTCCATGGGCGGCGTGATCGCCCTCCCGCCGCCAGCCAACGTCGTATCGACAACGACGCCATTCGGTCCTTCGATCGAAAGTCGGTAGTTCGATGAATCCGCAGCAGGTAGTGCCCATTCTACGGCTGCACCTCGTTCGACGACCCACGACGAGGGCCGCGGCTCGGCAGCGGCGGTGCGCTGCCCGGCCAACACCCACCCGGCGAGCCCCGACCAGAGGCTTCGGTACGCGTCCCGGCCCTCTTCACGTGCGGCCCACCGCCAGTACGCAGAAGACAGCGCCACAACGAGCCGCCCGTCCGGATCATCCACCAGATGGAAGGCGTTCGCTGGCGCGCCGGCGCCTCGGAGTTGCAGCTGCAGGACCGGTTGGGCGTTGGGCAGCTGAGCGGCCATCACATCGGTCAACGGCGGCAGCCCCTGCAGCTCCACACCCGCCAGGGCACCTGCGATCGGCGAGGTCGGGACGTCCGGCGACGCGTACCACTCACCTTCCTGCGGCCCCCCGACCGTGACTCCGACTGGAAGAATCAGACGTCGCCCCGGGCGACCGGCGAGCTCGCTGACCCACTCGTCCGCATCCTCGTCCAGGCCGTGAATCACCAACAGGGCCGCATCCGCAGCAGCCCCGCGGACGATTGCGGAGTCGACCGGCGTACCGCGGTCCGCCGCTCGCCCGGACCGCACGTATCGATCGGGGCCCGCTCGCAAGTATGCCGAAGCTGAAAGTCCGGTAACCTCCTCGAGCACGGGGAGCAGGTGACGTGGCTCCCAGTCGGGGCGGAGGGAGACCAGAACCAGCCCGCCTTCCTCGTATCCGACGTTCGCGTAGGCCACGGTCACGCCGGAAACCGTGCGCGCCGAATACCGCACCCGTCCGCCTCCGGACGGAGCCGGCAGCTCGACGGTGGCGGACGCACGCAGCCCCGGCGACGGCGCTGCGACCCGGGTCCGAGCGACCTCCTCGTCTTCCTCGAAGATGACGACTTCGACCGAATCGCCAGGCGACCCACCGTGTACCTCCACTTCGACGGTCGGACCTTCGTCCGGCCGCGGCACGTCGGGGACGCGAAAGCCCGCGACACCGACGTTCGAACCGACCGCTCCAAAGCTCTCGAACGTCACCTCCAGGGGGAGGCTTTCTACAGCCCCCCGAAGTGCGACCGCGTCGTCGAAGCGCATGTCCGAGAGCACCCTCACCTCGCGGGCTCCGCCCTCGGCAGCAGCCTGAAGCGCCGGCAGGAGTCGAGACGTTCCGACCACCGGCACCGCGTCCCTCGCAGCACCCGCCTCCAGTCGCTCTCCACCGAAACGCACAACACTCCAACCGTCGGCCTCGAGATCGGCGGCACGGTCACTCGCTCCACTCCAGGCGCTGGCCCCGCTCTCGTCCACGGCGCCCATGCTTACGGACGCATCGAGAAGCGCCCACCGAACGGGCGAAGTCCCGGCACCGCGTGCAGGAATTCGCGGATCGAAGAGGAGCAGCAGCACCAGAATGAGCGCGCACGCCCGAACGATCGCGAGTCGGCGTGCCTCCGGTACTGGAAGTTCTACGCGCAGATAGACCCAGAACGCGTACGCAGTGAGCGCAGCGGCCAGCGCAAGAAACAGAAGCGGGCGCATCAGGACGGAGACGGCGTCAGGGAGCGTGCGGCGACAAGACTACGGCTGGGATCCTCCGGCCGGCGGCGCAACCGCCGCCGCCTGATCTCCCTGGGCCGCGAAGGTACGAACCGGGCCAGCCTTCGGTATCGACTCGAGGAGCGCGACCCGGGAGGTCATCTCCGAGCGCCAGCGCGTGCGGTCGTCGGACGGCACCGGATCCCCGGCCGGAAGGTCGACCGACAGCGGGTCCATGTGGCGGCCGCCGCGCATCATCTCGTAGTGCAGGTGGGGTCCGCTGGCGAGCCCGGTCATCCCTACGTAGCCGATGACATCGCTCTGGTGGACCCTCGTGCCGAGGTTCACCCCGGACCGAAAGGAGCTGAGGTGCGCGTACCGTGTGACAAATCCGTTTGGATGTCGGATCTCGACCGCGTTACCGAAGCTTCCCTTCGGACCGCGATGAATGACCACACCATCGGACGTCGCCATGATCGGCGTACCGGTGTCCGCCGCATAGTCGACTCCGCGGTGGGCCCGAATCGTGTTGAGGATCGGATGGCGGCGACCGTTCGAGAATCTGCCCGAGATCCGCCGATAGGACAGCGGCTTGAGCAGAAACGCACGTCGGACGGACTGGCCTTCGAGATCGAAGTACGACCCCTGCCCGTCCCCATTCGGATCGAAGTACACCGCATGGTACGGCGTGCCACTGTTCACGAACTCAGCGGCGAGTAACCGGCCCGCGCGCATCGAGCCATCGGGTCGCACCTCCCGCTCGAACGCGAAACGATAGGTGTCTCCCGAGCGGATCTGGCGAGAGAAGTCCATCTGCCACTGAAAGACCCGATCGAGATGATCGATGAGGCGGTTCCGATCCTCGAAGGTGAGCTGGTCCAGAATCGGGTTGTCGACCACCGCGCTCCAGAAGCTGCTACCGATCTCG